>JAKFCR010000113.1:0-15223 GCA_036676545.1 Aeromicrobium sp.
TCGAGATATCTGAACGAGGCACACGACGAGTTCGTGAGCTCGGGCCAGGCCGACCCCGCCTTGCGCCAGCTGGTGCTGGACTCGTGGCAGCGGAGCGTCGACGGCGGACTCGACCCGGAGCAGGCGATGGCAGTCATCCGACTCGATGATGCTGCCCTCGCCGAGATCCGTGACACGCACCCATTGGCGGCGGGCATGCCGGTGATACGGCGGCTGCTGGTCGAGAGCGCTGCGGACGCGGGCTTGCTCGTCGCGGTGAGTGATGCCGCCGGTCAGCTGCTGTGGGTTGAGGGGTCGGCGTCGTTGCGATCGCGCGCGGAATCCATGCACTTCGTCCCCGGCGCCGACTGGAGCGAGAACATCGCCGGCACCAATGCGCCAGGTACGGCCCTTGCGCTCGATCGCCCGGTGCAGATCTTTGGACCAGAGCACCTCGCCCGGCAGGTCACGCCATGGAGCTGCTCGGCAGCACCGATCCACGACCCCGACACCGGGGCGGTGCTCGGCGTGCTCGACCTCACCGGCGGTGCTGAGGTTGCAACGCCCCAGAGCCTGACTCTCGTACGCGCAACCGTTGCGGCAGTCGAAGCGGAGCTGCGCATCGAACGGCTGAGCCCGTCGAAGCCGGCTGTCGTCTCGAGCGGTTGGTCGCTGCCAGCACTCGACGTGCTGGGCGGCCACGGCGCGACACTGCGCCACGGATCCACCACGACCCGGCTCAGTCTCCGGCACAGTGAGTTGCTGCTCCTGATCTCCGAGTCAGCTGATGGCCTCACGACGGACGAACTGGGCGTGGCGCTGAGCGATGACGAACAGGCGAAGGTGACCATTCGGGCAGAGATGTCCCGCCTTCGATCGGCGCTCGGACCGATCGAATTGGCCTCGCGTCCCTATCGCCTCAAGAACGTGATCGAGACGGATGTCGTACGCGTTCGTGACGATCTCGCCCGAGGGCAGCTTCGTCAGGCCGTCGCGTCATACCGGGGTCCTATCCTTCCGACATCGACCGCACCTGCGATCGAGCGTCTGCGCGACGAGCTGCACATGTACGTGCGTTCGTGCCTGCTGACCAGCGACAACGCCGACGCGCTGCTGTCCTTCGCCGACACCGCCCATGGGCGTGACGACTTCGAGATCTGGCAGCGCACACTTGAGGTCCTGCCACTCACGTCACCCCGCTATGCCCAGGTGGCGGCGCACGTTGCGCGCCTGGATGAGGAGCTTGGCTGAGCAACCTTTGTGCAACGTCGGTGTGACTACGGTCACGGTAACTGACCACAAAGGAGCACCCCATGACTGTCTACGCTCAGCCGGGTACCGAGGGAAGCGTTGTTTCCTACAAGCCCCGCTATGACCACTGGATCGGTGGCGAGTACGTCGCACCGGTCAAGGGCCAATACTTCGAAAACGTCTCGCCGGTGAACGGCAAGGTCTTCACCGAAGTTGCCCGCGGCACCGCCGAGGACATTGAAGCCGCGCTCGACGCGGCCCACGCCGCTGCACCTGCCTGGGGCAAGACCTCAGTGACGGAGCGCGCGAACATCCTCAACCAGATCGCTGACCGCATCGAGCAGAACCTCGAGATGCTCGCCGTCGGCGAGACGTGGGACAACGGCAAGCCCGTACGAGAGTGCATGGCTGCCGACCTGCCCCTCGTGGTTGACCACTTCCGCTACTTCGCGGGCGCGATCCGGGCACAGGAAGGCTCGCTGTCGCAGCTCGACGACAACACTGTGGCCTACCACTTCCAAGAGCCGCTCGGAGTCGTCGGCCAGATCATCCCGTGGAACTTCCCGCTGCTGATGGCGACCTGGAAGCTCGCTCCGGCGCTCGCCGCCGGCAATACCGTCGTGCTCAAGCCCGCCGAGCAGACACCTGCTTCGATCATGCTGATGATCGAGCTGATCGGTGACCTGTTGCCGGCTGGCGTCGTCAACATCGTCAACGGCTTCGGTGTTGAGGCCGGAGCTCCGCTCGCGCAGAGCACCCGTATCCGCAAGATCGCCTTCACCGGCGAGACGACGACGGGTCGCCTGATCGCGCAGTACGCAAGCCAGAACCTCATCGCAGCGACGCTGGAGCTCGGTGGCAAGAGCCCCAACATCTTTTTCGAAGATGTGGCGAAGCACGATGACGCGTTCTATGACAAGGCGCTCGAGGGCTTCGCGATGTTCGCCCTCAACCAGGGCGAGGTGTGCACCTGCCCGAGCCGTGGTCTGATCCAGAACTCGATCCTCGAACAGTTCCTGCCCGCAGCAACTGACCGGGTCAAGCAGATCGTGCAGGGCAACCCGCTCGACACTGACACCATGATCGGCGCTCAGGCGAGCAACGATCAGCTCGAGAAGATCCTGTCGTACTTCGACATCGGCGTGAAGGAAGGTGCGCGCATCATCACCGGCGGTGAGCGCGTCGACCTCGGCGGCGACCTGTCGGGCGGCTACTACGTGGCGCCGACGATCTTCCAGGGTCACAACAAGATGCGGATCTTCCAGGAGGAGATCTTTGGACCGGTCGTCTCGGTCACTGGCTTCGAGGACTACGACGATGCGATCAACATCGCGAACGACACGTTGTACGGTCTCGGCGCAGGTGTCTGGTCCCGCGACACCAACACTGCATACCGCGCCGGCCGCGACATCCAGGCCGGTCGCGTGTGGACCAACTGCTACCACCAGTACCCCGCTCACGCAGCATTCGGTGGCTACAAGTCGTCCGGTATCGGCCGTGAGAATCACAAGATGATGCTCGACCACTACCAGCAGACCAAGAACCTGTTGGTGTCCTACGACCAGAACAAGCTCGGCTTCTTCTAAATGGTCAATCGCGTCGCGATCACCCCGAAGGCTGCGGAACTGCTCCGCAGCCTTCGGGCCTCGCACGACATGCCGCTGATGTTCCACCAATCGGGCGGATGTTGCGACGGGTCCGCACCGATGTGCTTCACCCAGGGCACCTTCCTGACGGGTCATCAGGATGTACATCTGGGCGACCTGGACTACGGCGCCAGCGAGGTCGCTCCCGTTTGGATCTCGCGCGAGCAGTTCAACTACTGGTCACACACCCACATCACGATCGACGTCGTACCAGGTCGCGGTGCAGGATTCTCCATTGAGGGCCCAACCGGAAACCGCTTCATCATCCGTTCGCGGGTCTTCACCGAGGACGAAACCGCAGAACTCGCGCTCGCCGACTAGTCACTAGGGACCTTGGACCCTCGACGTTTCGAGACGTTGGCCGAGATACTGAACGCTCCCGTCCCAAGGAGAGTTCATGACGACGCGCGTCTTTTTGCTGGATGACCACGAAGTTGTCCGGACCGGTCTCAAGCAGTTGCTGGAGAGCAGCGGCGACATCGAGGTCGTGGGCGAGGCGGGAACAGCTGCAGGTGCGTTGGCGCGCATACCTGCGCTCAAACCGGATGTGGCTGTTCTTGATGCCCGGCTCCCCGATGGCAGCGGTATCGAGGTATGTCGGCAGATTCGCTCCAGCCATCCAGAGATCAAGGCGATCATCCTCACGTCGTTCGATGATGACGAGGCGTTGTTCGCGGCGATCATGGCCGGCGCTGCGGGATACGTGTTGAAGCAGGTGACGGGCCAGGACCTGATTGAGGCGGTTCACCACGTCGCATCGGGGGGCTCCTTGCTTGATCCAAGCGTGACCGCGAAGGTGATGGAACGTCTGCGCGAGGGCGCTCCCGGTGAGCCTGAGGAATTGAAGTCCCTGACCGCGCAAGAACGACGGATTCTTGAACTCGTCGCCGAAGGCTTGACCAATCGTCAGATCGGTGAGCGGCTGTTCCTTGCAGAGAAGACGGTCAAGAACTACATGTCGAATGTGTTGTCCAAGCTTGGACTTGAGCGCCGGACCCAGGCCGCAGTGTTCGCGAGCCGACTGCTCGGCGAGAACTGACGACCGCCGTTCAACTGGGTACGGACCACACGAGACGCGTGCCGCCGCCGCCAGCAGCACCGATCTCGAACGTGCCGCCGCGCGACTCGGCTCGCTCCCGAAGGTTCGACAGACCGCTGAGCCTGGGCGATTCGCCGGGTCCGACTCCATCATCGATCACTTCGATGCTGACCTGACCTGACACCGCCGACACGGAAATGTCGATGTGGTTTGCATGTGCGTGGCGGATCGCGTTGGCCAATGCTTCTGTGACAACAGCAGACATGTCGTCGGTGAGGCCGGCATCAGCCATCAGGTCGACTGGGCCCTGGAACGTGACCCGCGGCTTGTTGGGTAGCTGATCGCCCGTCCGCTCGACAATCTCCAGGATGCGCGCCCGCAGGCTCACTCCGGTGCTTTCGGAGTCGCGACGGATGGCGAAGATGCTCTGTCGGATCTGCGCGATCGCCCCATCGATTTCCTGGATCTGGGAAGTGATCCTGTCGGCCAGATCCGGGTCTGCAGCCGATGCTGCAGCCTGGAGGTTGAGACCTGTTGCGAACAGGCGCTGGATGACGTGGTCGTGAAGGTCTCGAGCGATGCGGCTCCGATCTTCAAGAAGTGCGACCCGGCGTCGGGTGGATCTGGCGTCGGCGCGGTCGAGGGCGACGCTGATGTGTCCCGCGAACGAGACGCCCATGTCGAGATCACGTGCCGCGAAGGACGGCCGCCCTACGGCCCGCGCGATCGTCAACAGACCTACGAACTTCTCGCCAGCACTGAACGGTATGAGCATGGCGTTGTCGAGCAAGGACTGCTCGTCGATGCCAAGGCTGCCGTACTCGCTGAGGTAGCTGACCATCGAAGGTTCGCCAGTGCGGAGGACTCGATCTGCGAGCGTTTCGGACACGGGGAATGACATGGAAAGCAGCTGTTCGGCGCCCACGCCGGTGGCGCGATCGACTGTGAGGTCGTTGGTGTCGGCGTTGAGCATGGCGACACTCACGAGGTCAGCGTCGGCCAGTTCACGGACCCTGCTGATCAGTGCATCGACTTCATCGCTCTCATCGGCTGTCATGAGTCGTCGTGACACCTCGACGAGGGCAGTTGACCAACGAGCTCGGTATTCGGAGTCCTCGAACAGTCGGGCATTCTCGATCGCGATGCCGGCCGTGGCGGCCAGGGCTTGGGCGAACTCTTCGTCGTCTGCGGAGAATTCACCGTTCTTGCTGTCGGTCAGGTAGAGGTTTCCGAACACCACATCGCGAACCCGGATCGGAACCCCGATGAAGCTGCTCATGGGCGGGTGATTCGCGGGGAAGCCGCTCGAGCGTGCATCGGACGAGATGGTGTCGAGCCGTACTGGCCGGGGATCGTCGATCAGTGCACCGAGGAGACCTTTGCCTTCAGGCAGGTGGTCGATCTGGTCGGCGATCTCCTTGTCCATGCCGACGTGGATGAATTGCTCAAGTCGTCGCTCGTCGCCGATGACCCCCATGGCACCGTAGCGGGCCTGAATCAGCTCAACTCCGATCTCGACGATCCGGCGAAGCACGGTAGGTAGGTCGAGGTTGCTGGTCAGGTCGTTGTTGACCCGGATCAGATCTCGCATGCGGGACTGGGATCCGATCATCTGCTCAGCCCGGTCAACGAACTGCGCGAGGAGTACTTCGAATTCCAGAGTCGGCCCCGGACTGCTCTGACGTTCGTCTGGCATGGCCCTCCCAGTCGTGATGCGCTCTGCGGCTCACCATACGCCCGAAGCGGTGGCGTCGAACCAGCAATTCGGGTGCTGCATACCTGTGGACCTTGGTCCCGCCAATCGTGGACCGGAGCCCGTACTCCGGAGAGCGTATGGAGCGCATCGTGGAGACATCAAGCCCGCCCTGGAGGAGCCATGAAGTCCGTCAAACCAATCGTCGTCGTCGGCGTCGTGGACAAGCAGCCGAGTGTGCTGCGATTCGCGGCACGAGAGGCTCGCCTTGCCGGGGCTCGTCTCCAGGTCGTCAACGCCGTCGGGCCCGCCGTGGAAGTTGCGGCCGTCTATCCCGAGCTCGGAATCCTCAAGTCGTTGAGGGATGGCGGGCAACATGTCCTGGACGATGCGCGGAAGTTCGTGACTGACGAGCTGGACGTTGCGGAAGCCGAGTTCATTTTGGCCGACGGGATCCCTACCGAAGTTCTCATGCAGGCGGCCGCGGGGGCGCGAATGCTGGTTGTTGGCGCTGACGACGTTCCTTGGTACAACCGGCTCATCCGCACGAGAGTTGCCGGTCACCTTGCGATGCATGCTCGCTGCCCGGTCGTGGTCGTTCCTGAGGTCGAGTACCCACACTTCATGGAAGGCGACGTTGTTGTCACGGTCGACGGCGCTACCTCTGCTGACGGACCACTGCGATTCGCCTTCGAACAGGCGGACGCTCGCTGCGGCGTGCTGCACGTTCTGCACGCCGTCCCGCCGGCGACATTGCCTTCAGATGTCGCCGACCTCCGCGCGAACATGTCCGAAGTGCTTGCCGGGTGGCGCGAGGCGTTCCCTGACGTTGCCGTGATGGATGCGTTCGCCGTCGGCGACCCAAAGGATGTCGTGGCCAGGGCGACGAGAGGAGCCGAGCTGGTTGTCGTTGGACGCCCACACGGTCGCGAAATGCCGTTCGCGCTTTTGCGGCCGCTTGCCACGGACGTGCTGCGTAAAGCGAACTGTCCCGTTGCAGTCGTACCTGCCGACTACAGGGGCGTCTGAGATGACGGCGCCCGCAGTCGTCAAGACCATGGTCGTGTCTGCGGCCAGTCGTCACGTCGGAACGTGCGAGATCGCCGATCGCCTCGCCGAGACACTTGCGCGGGTGCTCCCGGACGAATGGCACGTGATCCGCGGAGATCTCAGTGATCTGAGGATCTTTGACGGTGCCGATGGTGTCGTGCTTGGGAGTGCCATCTATTACGGCCACTGGATGCACAGCGCGGCCCACGCCCTCGAATACCTTCGTGAGGACATGCCACAAGACCTGTGGCTGTTCAGCACGGGGCCGATCTCCGAGATCGAATCAGAAAACGCACAGGTGATCTCGGCCGATGAGATGGCCGACATGGGCGAGGCCGACGAGCACAAGGTGTTCGGCGGGAAGCTCGACACCACCCATCTGACCTTCCTTGAACGCCTCGTCGTCAAGGGCGTTCATGCCCTGCCCGGCGACCACCGCGATTGGGCCGCGGTCGATGCCTGGGCCAATCACATCGCAGCCGAGCTTCACGCCGGATCAGTTCGTGCCCGCGGTGGGACCAAGGGCCCCACGGATCAGGGCATCCGCCCCTGAATTCACCGTTCTCGCAGCGCGACTGTGGGAGTCACCACCTCACACCAGGAGAAGTCATGGCCACGTTGTTCGAAAGTCGGCACTCTGCCGAACCCGCGGTTCACGCAGCAGGTCACCGCATGGGCTTGTCGCAGTCGACGGCCCTCATCGTCGGAAGCATCATCGGCGTCGGCGTCTTCAGCCTTCCGTACTCGCTGGCCTCCTACGGCCCGATCAGCCTCGTGGCCATGGCCGTTGCCACGGTTGGCGCAGTGGCGTTCGCCTTCTTGTTCGCGGCACTGAGCAGGCGCGTTCCCGCCGACGGTGGTCCCTACGCGTACGCGCGCACTGCGTTCGGCAACGGCGTCGGGTTTGGCAACGCCTGGTCCTACTGGATCACGGCGTGGGCCGGCAACGCCGCAATCGCGGTGGGGTGGGTTTACTACGTCGAGCATTTCATCAACAAGGGCGGAAGCACCGCGGTCAGCATCCTGATCACGCTCGCTGGCCTGTGGATCCCGGCGGCGGTCAACATGTCGGGTCTGCGCAATGTCGGCGCCTTCCAGGTTGTCACGACCGTACTCAAGTTCCTGCCGCTGGTGTTCCTGGCCACAGTCGGTCTGTTCTTCATCAGCACTGCGAACTTCACACCTTGGAACACCAGCGGAGACACCAACATGTCCGCAATCGGTGGTGCGATGGCGATCTGCCTGTTCGCCTACCTTGGTGTCGAGACCGCGGCTGTTGCCGCCGCCAAGGTTCGAGATCCCCAGCGCAACGTCCCGCGAGCGACCGTCTTCGGAACTCTTGCCAGTGCGTTGGTCTACATGCTGTCCCTGATCGCCGTCTTCGGCATCCTGCCGACGGCCGCCCTCTCGCTGGACGAGAACAAGGCGTCGTATGCCGTCGCAACCAACACGATCTTCGGCGGTACGTGGTCGGGTGATCTGGTGGCCATCGCGGTCATCATCTCCGGACTCGGTGCGCTGAATGGCTGGACCATGATCTGCGCCGAGATGCCCCGTGCGGCAGCCAAGGATGGCTTGTTCCCGAAGCAGTTCGGTGAGCTCGCTCCCAATGGAGCCCCGATCTTCGGCATTGTGTCGTCGACGCTGTTTGCCTCGATTGCCGTACTCATCAGCTTCTGGGGTGCGAATGGCTCGACCGTGTTCACCACGCTGGTCCTGATGACTGGCATCACGGCGGCCATTCCGTTCGGCTTCTCGGCGCTGGCGCAGATCGCGTGGCGTCTGAAGGATCGCACCGTTGGCAATGCGGCTCACTTCACGCGGGACATCGTGGTCGCAGTGACCTCTCTCGCCGCCGCACTCGCCTTCATCTACTACTCGCGCAACGTGGACAGCTCCTGGTACGTCGTCTGGGGCCCGTTCCTGATGACTGGTGGAGCTTTGCTGCTCGGTGTCCCCGTCTACCTCGCACAGCGCAAGCACATGACAGCCCCGCTTGAGGTCCCGGCATACGCCGAGAAGGTTGCCTGACATGTTCCACGTTGATTCCGAGGTTGGAGTGCTGCGGGAAGTCATCGTTCACCGACCCGGGAGTGAGCTGTCACGGCTCACTCCCGGCAACGTCGATGAGCTGCTCTTCGATGACGTCATGTGGGCTGAGCGGGCGCGAGAGGAGCACGATGGGTTCGTCTCCCAGCTCCGTGCTCGTGGCACGAAGGTCCACCACTTCGAGGAGCTGCTGGCGACTGCGCTCGATCAGCCCGGCGCTCGCGAATTCCTCCAGGACCAGTTGACGACGGCGACCAGGTTCGGTCCTGCGCTTGATGCTCCGCTGGACACACTGGTCGGCGGCACGCCGGCGGTCGAGCTGGCAGACCTCTTGATAGGAGGTGTGCTCAAGCGTGAAATCGCTCCGCTGCTCCACGCCTCGAGCCTCCTGATGGAGTACCTCGACGACGAGGACTTCCTGCTTGCGCCTCTGCCCAATCACCTGTTCCAACGCGACAACTCTGCGTGGATCTACGGCGGGGTGTCGATCAATCCGATGTCCAAGCCTGCCCGCAAGCGGGAGACAATCAACTCGCAGGTGATGTACAACTTCCACCCGATGTTCAAGGGCAGCGACTTCACGTTCCTGTACGGCAACGATGCGTTGCAGCACGAGCCGGCGACGATCGAGGGTGGCGACATCACGGTGATCGGCAACGGTGCGGTCATGATCGGGATGGGGGAGCGCACCAGCCCGCAGGGTATCGAGATGCTTGCACGGCGCCTGTTCGAGACTCGTACGGCCGAGCGGATCATCGTCGTCGAGCTGCCTAAGACGCGTGCCTTCATGCACCTGGACACGGCCATGACGATGGTCGACCGTGATGCGTTCTGCGTCTACCCGTACTTGCCGGAGGAGCTGCGGTCGTTCACGCTGACGCCCGTTGGTCAGCTTGGACACTACGAGGTCCGAGAGAACCGCGAGCTCTTCGCGGCAATCGCCGAGGCGCTCGAGATCGACAAGCTGCGCGTCCTCAAGGTGCCGATGAACCGTATGACAGCAGCCCGCGAGCAGTGGGACGACGGAACCAACTTCCTCGCCGTCGCACCGGGAGTCGTCATGGGCTACGAGCGCAACACCTTCACGAATCAGTACCTCACCGAGAACGGCATCGAGATCATCCCCGTCGTCGGCTCAGAGCTGGGCCGAGGACGTGGCGGGCCGAGGTGCATGACCTGTCCCATCGTCAGAGAGGCGGTGTCGTCATGACGCTGCTGGATCCTGAGCTCGGCTTCGAGCTCCCTCGTACACACCTCGGCCTCCGCGGAAAGAGCATCACCAAGGAGCTCGACCTGACTCTTGATCAGTGGGAGGGTCTCCTTCTGCTTGCTCAGGACCTGAAAGCCGAGAAGAAGAGCCGGCTCGAAGTCCAACGTCTCAAGGGCCGCAATATCGCGCTCGTCTTCGCGAAGAACTCGACACGTACGCGATGCGCGTTCGAGGTCGCAGCTCATGACCAAGGGGCCCACGTGACCTACCTCGACCCCACTGGATCCCAGCTCGGGCACAAGGAGTCAGTCAAGGACACCGGACGGGTTCTCGGGCGCATGTTCGACGGCATCGAGTACCGAGGGTTTGCCCATGCGAGCGTCGAGGAGCTGGCGCGCTCATCCGGTGTCCCCGTCTGGAACGGACTCAGTGACACGTGGCATCCGACGCAGTCGCTGTGTGATGTCTTCACGATGCTGGAGCACTCCGGAAAGGCCGGAGACGAGATCTCGTTCGCGTACGTCGGAGATGCGCGGAACAACGTCGGCAACTCGCTCCTTGTCGCCGGGGCCATGTCGGGCATGGACGTGCGCATGGTCGGCCCGCAGTCTCTTTGGAACGCCGAGTCGATTGTGAAGTCAGCTCAGGCAATTGCGGACGAGACCGGAGCGTCGATCCTGCAGACCAGCGATCCCGAACGAGGACTCGAAGGCGTCGACTTCGTCTACACCGACGTGTGGGTCTCGATGGGCGAGCCGGAGAGTGTGTGGACGGAGCGACTGGAGCTGTTGAACGACTACCAGGTCAACGCCGGCCTCATGGCACACACGGGCCGTCCAGACACGGCATTCATGCATTGCCTCCCCGCCTTCCACAACCGCCGTACGGAAGTGGGCGAGAAGCTGTTTCAGCAGACCGGGCGGATCAGCCTCGAGGTCACCGATGAGGTGTTCGAGTCGGAGAACTCCATCGTCTTCGACCAGGCAGAGAATCGGATGCACACCATCAAGGCCATGCTCGTCGCCACGCTGGAGGACTGATGCGTGTCGTCGTCGCCTTGGGTGGCAATGCGATCCTTCGGCGGGGCGAACCGATGACCATCGCCAATCAGCGGTCGTCGATTGCGCTCGCGTGCGGGCCGCTGGCGCGAATTGCGCACCAGCACGAGCTTGTCGTCTCGCACGGCAATGGACCGCAGGTCGGTCTGCTTGCACTGCAGGCTGCGGCGTACGACCACGTCAGCGAGTACCCGTTCGATGTGTTGGGCGCGCAGACCGAAGGGATGATCGGCTATCTCATCGAGCAGGAGCTCGGCAATCGCATCGGCAACTACCGCGTCATCGCCACCTTTGTCACGCGCACGGTCGTCGATCCGGGTGACCCGGCATTCAGCGACCCATCGAAGTTCGTCGGACCGATCTACGGCGAGGCAGAGGCAACCGCGCTCGCTGACGCACACGGGTGGGTGATGAGGCCCGACGGGGAGTTCTTTCGCCGCGTTGTTCCGTCACCGGAGCCGCTTCGCATTCTGGAAACCAGACCGATCGAATGGGTGCTTCGCGAGGGTGGTGTCGTCATCTGCGCCGGTGGCGGAGGCGTGCCGACGACGTTCGACAGCACGGACGATGTGATGTCAGGTGTCGAGGCGGTCATTGACAAGGACCTCGCGAGTGCGGTTCTCGCCCGTGATCTTGAGGCTGATCTCCTGGTGATCGCCACAGATGTCGAGGGGGTGTTCCTTGACTGGCACGGCGAAAACGAGCGCATGATCGCGCGGGCGCACCCCGATGCGATCGACCCGGGGCAGTTCGCGGCTGGCTCCATGGGACCGAAGGTGCGCGCGGCCGCGCAGTTCGCACGGGAGACCTCGGGTACGGCGATCATCGGCTCCTTGCAGCAGATCGACGAAATGCTCGCTGGTGACGCCGGGACAGTCGTCACAAGACAGGCAGCCGGGCTCAACCTCGCGCCTCCTCGGTCGGAGGAGGAACCTTCAGTGATCTGAGACGCGACGGCCGGCGATGGAGTCGATGTTCACCCGAATGACCATTGGGCGTACTCCGCCGGCCCATGGGCGAAGTCGGGGGTGAGCCAGCACGAGATTGATGGTGGCTCGGTCCTCCGCCTCAGCGGCGGATCCCTTGACCGTGACGTTCCAACCGTGCCGATAGTTGTCTGCATGGTGGTCGACGCCAAAGGCGACGTCATTATGGTTTCGAGCCAGCTGCGCAAGGAATCCGTCCGACAGGGTCCGGAAATAGATTGCATCGTCGATGAGCACGAAGTTGACGGGCACGAGTTGCTGTCCGTCGTCGTTGACGAAGGCGATTCGCCCGACGGTCGTCGTCGAGAGGAGTTCCCGGCACTCGTCCTCTGGGAGGACGCTGATGTTCCCTTGGGTGCGCATGACCTGCCTCCGTACGCAGAAGATTCGCTTGGTCCAAGTCTGACGCTTTCACGGCCACAAGGTGAAGGGTCGCTCGTCCCATGAGTGAGGACTTTCGGCACTCCGAACCATGTACCCATGTGGGTAGCGTCGAACCATGGCTCTTACCGAAACGATTGACATTCGCGGAGGGATCCTCGTCGGACACGACGGCTCCGCCGCTGCCACCTCAGCGGTCCGTACCGCGCTGCGTTGTGCAGACGTCTTCGGTCCGCACGTGCAGGTGGTTCGAGCCTGGACGCTCCCCACAGCTGAGACGCCATCGAGCTATGCGCCCGGGTACATGCCCTCGTACGAAGCCTTCGAGGCGGCCACGTTGCAGGCTCTGGAGCGTGATGTCGCCCAGGTTGCCGCCGAATACCCTGATGCCGAGATCGCGTGCTCGGTAGTCCACGGAAACGCGTCCCACCAGCTGATTGATGCATCGAGCCGGGTTGAGCTGATCGTCGTCGGCGGACGAGGGCATGGCGGGTTTGCCGGGCTTCTACTCGGCTCCGTCACCGATCAGGTCGTTCGCCATGCGCGATGCGGCGTGTTGGTGGACAGAGCCGCGACCACTGTGGAACCGGAGGAAGGTGACCAAGAGCAGCTGCAACGCGCTCTGGTCAGTGAGCTGAAGCTCGTGACCCCGAAGTGAACAACAAGCCCGTGGTAGTCGGTCTCGCTGACGATCAGCCGAGGGCGTTGCGATTTGCCATGGACGAGGCATCCGCGTTCGGCTCACCTCTCCGGGTCGTTTACGCGTATGGGGTATCGCTGCGGGCGTCCCAGTTCAGTGACCTTGATCAAGACGTCGTCGAGAAGCTCCGATCGTTGGGCCAGACGGTCTTGGACGATGCCCGGCTCTTCGTGGGCAAACACGCTCCGACCTTGAGCGTCGAGTATGTGCTGTCAGCTGAAGCACCCCTGGACGCGCTCGTACTCGAAGCGGCCAACGCCCGGACGTTGGTACTCGGGTCTGACGACGTGCCGTGGTACGACAGGCTGCTGCGCTCCAAGATCGCGGGATACCTGGCCAGAAACGCACCTTGCCCAGTCGTCGTCGTCCCCGAGCTGGATCCCCCGGTCAGTGCGGGTGGCGAAATTGTTCTCACACTCGACGGCGACACGTCAGGCGAAGGCTCATTGAGGATGGCTTTCGAGGAGGCCAGCGCGCGCAAGACCGTCCTGCACGTCCTGCACTGCTTGCCACCCGCGACGCTCGCCTCGGACGCTGCCATCTCACGCTCCAAGATGTCGGACGTGCTCGCGGGCTGGCGCACGGCGTTCCCCGAAGTGACGGTTCTCGAAGGCGACGCGGTTGGTGATGTCGAGGCTGCGATTGTGCGCGCGACCTACCACTCGGGGCTCGTCATCGTCGGTCGACCGCATCAACACGGCGTTCCGTTTGCCCTCCTGCGGCACGTTGCCGTGAAGGTGTTGACCGAAGCCCGCTGCCCCGTGGCGGTTGTCCCCGGTGACTACTCCGGAAGCGCCGGCCATTAGACCTTGATCGTCAGCTCATCTGCGTCGCTCTGGTGATCGACCGTCACGGTGGTGCCGTCGTGCACATCGCCCGACAACAGCATCCGGGCCAGCTGGTCGCCGATCGACTGCTGCACGAGTCGACGAAGCGGGCGGGCGCCGTATGCCGGGTCCCAGCCGGTACGAGCCAGCCACTCGCGCGCGGCAGGAGTGACATCAAGTGTGATTCGGCGAGCATCCAGACGCTTGGCAAGCGATGCGACTTGCAGATCAACGATGTGCGCCAGCTCATGGGTGCCGAGCGCGTCGAACATCACGATCTCGTCGAGCCGATTGAGGAACTCGGGCTTGAACGACGCCTTGACGACATTCATCACGGCTTCGTGCTTGGCCTTGTCGTCCAAGGCTGTGTCGGCCAGGAAGACTGAACCAAGATTGGACGTCAGGATCAGGATGACGTTTCGGAAATCGACCGTACGTCCCTGACCATCGGTCAGGCGTCCGTCGTCCAGCACCTGGAGCAGGATGTCGAAGACCTCGGGGTGCGCCTTTTCGACCTCGTCGAGTAGCACGACGGAGTACGGGCGGCGGCGTACGGCCTCTGTCAGTTGGCCGCCCTCGTCGTATCCGACGTAGCCGGGAGGCGCGCCGACGAGTCGGCTCACGGTGTGCTTCTCGGAGTACTCGCTCATGTCGACGCGTACGATCGCCCGCTCGTCATCGAACAGGAACTCTGCGAGTGTCTTGGCCAGCTCGGTCTTGCCGACACCGGTCGGGCCCAGGAACAGGAACGAGCCCATCGGGCGGTCGGGGTCGGAGATACCGGCGCGCGAGCGGCGTACGGCGTCCGACACCGCGACGACCGCGGGCTTCTGCCCGATCAGCCGCTTGCCGAGCTCCTCTTCCATGCGCAGCAGCTTGCCGGTCTCGCCCTCGAGCAGACGTCCCGTGGGGATGCCGGTCCACGAGGCTACGACCTCGGCGATGTCGTCGGCGCCGACTTCCTCGTGCACCATCGATTCGCCCTCCTGTGCCGCCTCGGCGGCCTGGGCATCTTCGAGCTGCTTCTCCATCCCGGGGATCTCGCTGTAGAACAGCCGGCTGGACGTCTCGAGGTCACCTTCGCGCTGCGCGCGTTCGGCAGCGATGCGCACTTCATCGATGCGCTCCTTGATCTCGCCGACGGCATTGAGTGCTTGCTTTTCGCGCTCCCACCGGGTCTCGAGTGCGCGCAGCGCCTCTTGCTTGTCAGCAAGCTCGATACGCAGCTTCGTGAGCCGATCCTTGCTGGCGTCGTCGGATTCCTTGTCGAGATGCAACTCCTCCATCAGCAGCCGGTCGACGGCGCGGCGCAGCTCGTCGATCTCGACGGGGCTGGAGTCGATCTCCATACGCA
>JAKFCR010000114.1:0-1878 GCA_036676545.1 Aeromicrobium sp.
CGGGCCGGTAGTCTGGTGCGCACTTCCACGACGCAGGAATCCGGTGCAACTCCGGAGCGGTTCCGCCACTGTGTGCCGATGAGGCCAGCCAGACACTGAGCGTGGAGCAACCCACCACACGGGGCGAGAACCCCGAGGAGGAACATGACGCGCATCGCGCTGCTGTCCACGTCCGACACCGACCTGCTGTCGGCCCGCTCAAGCGGTGCGGACTATCTGCTGGCCAATCCCTCGCGGCTCGACGTCGCGACCGAGCTGCCGCTGGCAATCGAAGGTGTTGACCTCATTGTCGTACGCATCCTCGGTACCGCGAGCTCCTGGCGAGACGGTCTCGACGCGGTGCTCGCCTCTGGCGTTCCTGTCGTCGTGCTCGGCGGCGAACAGACCCCCGACGCCGAGCTGATGAGCCACTCGACCGTGCCGGTCGGTACGGCGGCCGAGGCACACCGCTACCTCGCTGAGGGCGGCCCAGCCAACCTCGGTCAGCTGCACGCATTCCTGTCAGACACCGTCCTGCTCACCGGAATCGGCTTCGAGCCGCCCGCTGTCCTGGCTGAGTGGGGTGTCGCAGAGCGAGAGATCGGCACTGATCGCCCGCGCATCGGTGTCCTCTACTACCGAGCCCATGAGGCCTCGGGCAACAGCGGCTTCGCACACCAGCTTGCTGACGCGATCGACGCGACCGGCGAGGCGTACGGGGTACCGATCTTCAGCTCCTCACTGCGAGCCGCGCCCGACGCTCTGTTCACCGAGCTCGCCACTCTCGACGCCCTGGTCGTCACGGTGCTCGCGGCAGGCGGCACCAAGCCCGGAACTGTCAGCGCCGGCGGCGATGACGAGGCGTGGGACGTCGAGCGCATGAAGGCTCTCGACATCCCGATCCTGCAAGGCCTCTGCCTGACCTCGAGTCGTGAGGACTGGGCGGCGTCAGACGATGGCGTCACACCGCTCGACTCGGCCAGCCAGATCGCGATCCCCGAGTTCGATGGTCGCATCATCACCGCACCGTTCTCCTTCAAGGAGATCGATGAGGACGGTCTGCCGCGCTACGTCGCCGACCCCGAGCGCTGCGCCCGGGTCGCCGGCATCGCGGTCGCCCATGCGCGGCTGCGCCACGTCGATCCGTCCGAGCGCAAGATCGTGCTGATGCTGTCGGCGTACCCGACCAAGCACAGCCGGGTCGGCAACGCGGTCGGCCTCGACACCCCAGTCTCGACGATCCGCCTGCTGCGCGAGATGCGCGACGCGGGCTACGACCTGGGCGCGCCCGGCTCGATCCCGGGTCTGGAGCTCGACGACCTCACCGAAGCGGGTGACGCGCTGATACATGCGCTCATCGCGGCAGGCGGCCAGGACGAGGAGTGGCTCACCCAGGTTCAGCTGACCGAGAGCCACGTACGCATCCCCGCGGCTCAGTACGAGGGCTGGTTCGAGGGCTTCCACCCCGACCTGCGTGACGCGATGCTGGAGGCGTGGGGTCCCGCGCCCGGAAAGCTCTTCGTCAACGACCAGCAGGAGATCGTGCTGGCCACGATCCGCGCCGGCAACATCGTGCTGATGATCCAGCCTCCCCGCGGCTATGGCGAGAACCCCGTCGCGATCTATCACGATCCCGACATGGCGCCGTCGCACCACTACCTGGCTGCCTACCGCTGGGTTGAGCAGGCGTTCGGTGCCCACGCGGTCGTCCACCTCGGCAAGCACGGCTCGATGGAGTGGCTGCCCGGCAAGAACGCCGCTTTGTCGGCGGCCTGCGGCACCGACGCCGCGATCGGCAACCTGCCGCTGATCTACCCGTTCCTCGTCAACGACCCGGGCGAGGGCGCACAGGCCAAGCGCCGTGCGCACGCCACGATCGTCGACCACCTCATCCCGCCG
>JAKFCR010000115.1:0-8979 GCA_036676545.1 Aeromicrobium sp.
CGAATACGTGCCCGAGCATTGCGGCGCTTCAGCGTACGACGTTCGTCTTCGCTCAAGCCTCCCCACACACCGTGGTCCTGGCCGCTCTCCAGTGCCCATTGCAGGCACAGTTCGCGGACATCACAGCGGCGGCATACGACTTTCGCCTCTTCGATCTGCAAGATGGCGGGACCCGTGTTGCCGATGGGGAAGAAGAGCTCAGGGTCCTCATCTAGGCATGCGGAACGATGACGCCAATCCATGTGGACACTCCTTCCCGTTCGGTTGCGCCGTGGGCAGGCCGGTCTGACCCGTTCCAAGGCTGAGGCTCCATGTTTTCAAGGTTTCAACTGCATTACAAGGGCAACGACCCTCGGGAATTGTTGAGTTGGGTCACACTTTCGTAGGCTGGCGCAGTGACACCTCCGGAACCGCTCAAAAAGTCGGCTCGAACGCTGCTCGGCATCGCTGCTCTCGTGGTCGCGATAGAGGCTCTTGCGTACGTCGTTTTGGCGGTGCTCGACGTGGCAGATGTGTCGCGTGAGCGGCTCGGGCTGGGCGTCGGAGCCGGGCTCCTGCTCGCCATATACGGCGCCGGCCAGTTGTTCGCGGCCTGGCGGGTTTACCGGGGTGAGTCCTGGGCGCGCAGCCCACTCGTCGTCACTCATCTGATCCAACTTCTGCTCGCGTGGAACCTGCGCAACGGCGACACCGCATGGCTGGCAGTCGTGATGGGTGTGTCTGCCGTGGCGGTCCTGGGTTGCCTGCTTTCCCCTCCAGTCACCCGGGCGTTGGGGCGTGACATACCGGTTGTGAGAGACTGAGAACCGGGCACGACCTGCACAACCACCCCTTCGTAGCGGGTGCCCATGAGCGGCCAACTGCCGCATCGGCGATCTGATCGGTCCCGTCACCAGCTTTCAAACTTCCCGAGGCATATTCAATGGTTGCGACAGACATCGACGTGCATACACCGGCGCCGGACCCCGAAGACCCCATTTTTGCGCTGCACCGCGGCGGCAAGATGGCGATCGCGGCGACCGTACCGCTGAACAATGCCGACGATCTCGC
The DNA here is from genome assembly GCA_036676545.1 of Aeromicrobium sp. Classification (GTDB taxonomy): domain Bacteria; phylum Actinomycetota; class Actinomycetes; order Propionibacteriales; family Nocardioidaceae; genus Aeromicrobium. The sequence continues at coordinate 1,051 of JAKFCR010000115.1, forward strand.
CAAGTCCTACACACCGGGCGTCGCCCAGGTGTGCGAGGCCATCGCAGCTGACCCCGAGGTCGCTCACGAATACACCTGGGTGTCCAACACCGTCGCCGTCGTCACGGATGGCACCGCCGTTCTCGGCCTCGGTGACATCGGTCCTGCCGCGTCCATGCCGGTCATGGAGGGCAAGGCCGTGCTGTTCAAGCAGTTCGGCGGCGTCGACGCGATCCCGATCGCCCTGGCGACAACGGATCCCGACGAGATCGTCGAGACGATCGTGCGACTCGCTCCGTCGTTCGGCGGCATAAACCTCGAAGACATCTCCAGCCCACGTTGCTTCGAGATCGAGCGCCGCCTGATCGAGCGCCTCGACATCCCCGTCTTCCACGACGACCAGCACGGTACGGCGGTGGTGGTCCTGGCCGCGCTGTTCAACGCCCTGCGGGTCACCGATCGCTACATCGAGGACGTCAAGGTCGTCATCTCGGGTGCGGGCGCGGCCGGAGTGGCGATCACCAAGATCCTCAAGACGGCAGGCGTCCACAAGATCGCGATCGTCGATCGCAGCGGCGTTGTGCACTCGAGCCGCGGCCAGCTCGATGAGGTCAAGCAGTGGCTCGCCGACGAGACGGCGGACTGGGCACGTCCCGGCTCCATCTCGGACGCGCTGGCCGGCGCTGACGTGTTCATCGGCGTGTCTGGCGGCACCGTGCCGGAGGAGGCCGTCGCATCGATGGCTCCCGACGCGATCGTGTTCGCCCTCGCCAACCCTCATCCCGAGGTTCACCCCGACATCGCCAACAAGTACGCACGCGTGGTCGCGACGGGTCGTTCGGACTTCCCCAACCAGATCAACAACGTGCTGGTGTTCCCCGGGATCTTCCGTGGCGCACTCGACGTGCGCGCGACGCGGATCTCGGAAGGTATGAAGCTCGCCGCAGCTCAGGCCATTGCCGATCTCGTTGGAGATGACCTCACCGAGTCGTTCATCATCCCGTCGCCGTTCGACCCGCGGGTCGCTGCGACGGTGGCGCGTGCCGTCACCGACACCGCGCGGCGCGAAGGTCTCGCGCGTCGGCCATACTGACGCCCCAACGCACCCACCGTTCCGAGGAGCTGGATGTTCGCCGTCTACGCAGACCAGATCAACCCCGACGCGCCCCTGGATGGCCTCGTCGTAGGGGAGCGTCCCGAACCTGAGGTACCCGACGGGTGGACGACCGTCACGGTCAAGGCCGCATCGATCAATCACCACGACGTATGGAGTCTTCGTGGGGTCGGCTTGCCGGCCGATCGCCTCCCGATGATTCTTGGCTGCGACGCGGCCGGTCTCGACGAGGACGGCAACGAGGTCCTCGTGCACGCCGTCATCAGCGACCCGTCGTGGCGCGGCGACGAGACCCTCGATCCCAAGCGCTCACTCCTCTCAGAACGTCACCAGGGCACGTTTGCCGAACGAGTCACGGTGCCGAAGCGAAATGTCGTCGCGAAGCCTCAGGGCCTTTCGTTCGCCGAGGCCGCATGCCTGCCGACAGCCTGGCTGACGGCATACCGGATGTTGTTCACCCAGTCCGGCCTGAAGCAAGGCGACACGGTACTGGTGCAGGGCGCGGGAGGCGGTGTCGCGACGGCGGCCATCACGTTGGCGCGTGCGGCCGGATTCCGCGTGTACGCGACCAGTCGCGACGAAGACAAGCGCAATCGCGCCGTCGAGATCGGCGCGCACGAAGCGTTCGAGTCCGGCGCCCGCCTGCCGTCGAAGGTCGACGCCGTCATTGAGACGGTCGGCGCGGCCACGTGGTCGCACTCGGTCAAGTCGATGCGTCCGGGCGGAACGATCGTGATTGCCGGTGCGACGTCGGGTGATGCCCCGTCACATGCGGAGCTGACCAGGATCTTCTTCCAGCAGATGCGTGTCCATGGCTCGACCATGGGCACACGCGATGAGCTTCATGCGTTGGCGCAGTTCATGGACGTCACCGGCACGAGGCCATTGATCGACCGTGAGATTCCGATGGCTGACGCTGCCGACGGCCTGGCATCCGTCATCGACGGAAGCGTCTTCGGCAAGATCGTCCTGACCCTCTAGTCCTCGTCGTCATCCAACCTGGCCAGCCACGTGGCAAGGCGCTCGACGGGGATCTCGAAGTCGGGGTTGAGGTCGACGAACCTGCTCAGCTGCTCCGCGAGCCAGGCGAAGGTGACCTGCTCGTCACCTCGCCGACTCTGAAGCTCTTCGATCCCGCGGTCGGTGAAGTACATCAGACGATCAGGCGAAAGCCTGCGCCATCAGCGCCTCGAACTCCTCGACGTGGCGTGCGTGCGAACCGACAGACGGAGCTGACGATGCCGGACGCGACACCCGCGACAGCGGAAGGCCGTCGAACTCGCCCATGAAGTTGAGGGCGATGTGCGGCCACGGACCCTGGTTGGCGGGCTCGTCCTGAACCCAGCGGATCTCGCGCGCGTTGGGGAACTTGGCGATCTCTGCGTTGAGCTCGGCCGTCGGGCGCGGGTAGATCTGCTCAAGTCGCACGATCGCCGTACGCGATGCCTCGTGCTCGCGCTTGGCGCGCTCGGCGAACAGGTCCCACGCGATCTTGCCGGAGCAGACCAGGACGCGTTCGACGGATGCGGCATTGACCGAGTCGTCACCGATCACCGGACGGAACGTGCCGTTCGTGAAGTCCTCAGGCTGCGAGGTCGCGGCCTTGTTGCGGAGCATCGACTTCGGCGTGAAGACGATCAGCGGCCGGTGCTCGGTCTCGAGGTTCTGGCGACGCAGCAGGTGGAAGTACGACGCAGGCGTCGAGGGCTGGGCGATGGTCATCGCATTGTCAGCGCACAGCTCGAGGAAACGCTCGATTCGTGCCGATGAGTGATCGGGGCCCTGACCTTCGTAGCCGTGCGGCAGAAGCAGCACGACACCGGACTTCTGACCCCACTTGGTCTCGCCAGAGGAGATGTACTCATCGACGACGCTCTGGGCGCCGTTGATGAAGTCACCGAACTGCGCCTCCCAGATCGTGAGCGCCTCAGGACGTGCGACCGAGTAGCCGTACTCGAACCCGAGCGCGGCGTACTCGCTGAGCAGTGAGTCGTAGACGTAGAACGTGGCCTGGTCCTTGGTCACGTTTGTCAGCGGCGTCCACTCGTTCGCGTTGATGCGGTCGATGATCGTCGCGAACCGCGAGGCGAACGTGCCGCGCCGCGTGTCCTGGCCGGAGATTCGTACGGGGCGGCCGTCGGCGAGCAACGAGCCCATCGCGATGATCTCGCCGGTGCCCCAGTCGATCGGGCCGGCGGTGATCGACGCGGCACGGCGCTGGAGCTGGGGGAGCACCTTGGGGTGAACTGTGAAGCCCTCGGGCACGTTGGTGTAGGAATCCGCGATCGCCTTGAGCATCTCGGGTGTGACTGCAGTGACGAGCTCGCCGGAGTGCTCAGGCTTCTCGGGGTAGTCGGGCGTACGCGAGTAGCCGGGATCAGCCGCGGCTTCCCTGACCTCGGCAAAGTTGCGCTCGAGCTGTGCCTGGTAGTCGGTCAGGGCTGCTTCGGCTTCTTCGAGCGTGATGTCGCCACGACCGACCAGAGCCTCGGTGTAGAGCTTGCGCACCGACTTCTTGTTCTCGATCGTGTCGTACATCAGCGGCTGCGTGAAGCTGGGGTCGTCGCCCTCGTTGTGTCCGCGGCGGCGGTAGCAGACGAGGTCGATGACGATGTCCTTGTTGAACGTCTTGCGGTACTCGTACGCGAGGTGGGCCACCCGGATGCAGGCTTCGGGATCATCGCCGTTGACGTGGAAGATCGGCGCCTGGATCATGCGTGCGACGTCGGTGCAGTACTGCGACGAGCGCGAGGACGACGGTGACGTGGTGAAGCCGACCTGGTTGTTGACGATCAGGTGGATCGTGCCGCCGGTGCGGTAGCCACGGAGCAGCGACAGGTTGAGGGTCTCGGCAACGACACCCTGGCCCGCGAACGCGGCATCGCCGTGTACCAGCACCGGAAGGACGGGATAGTCGGCACCGCGGTTGAGGCGGTCCTGCTTGGCGCGGGCGATGCCTTCGAGCACCGGGTCGACGACCTCGAGGTGGGACGGGTTGGCTGCGACTGAGACCTTGATCTTGTCGCCGGAACCGGAGGTGAACTCACCCTCGACGCCGAGGTGGTACTTCACGTCACCAGAGCCCTGGACCGTACGCGGGTCGATGTTGCCCTCGAACTCGCGGAACACCTGGCTGGCGTGCTTGCCGGCGATGTTGACGAGCACGTTGAGCCGGCCGCGGTGGGCCATGCCGATGCAGACCTCGTCGAGAGCGTCAGCTGCTGCTGCTTCGCAGATCTCGTCGAGGACGGGGACCGTGGTCTCGCCGCCTTCGAGGCTGAACCGCTTCTGGCCGACGAACTTGGTCTGCAGGAAAGTCTCGAATGCCTCAGCCTGGTTGAGCTTCTGCAGGATGCGCAGCTGCTCCTCGCGCGGCGGCTTGGTGTGCGGGCGCTCGATGCGCTCCTGGAACCAAGCGCGTTCGGCCGGGTCGTCGATGTGCATGTACTCGAGACCGATGGTGCGGGAGTAGGAGTCGCGCAGGATGCCGAGGATCTCGCGCAGCTTCATGAAGCGCTTGCCGTTGCCGAACGACCCGGTGGCGAACTCGCGGTCGAGGTCCCACAGCGTCAGCCCGTGGCTTGCGGTGTCGAGATCGGGGTGGCTGCGGGCATGGTTCTCGAGCGGGTTGGTGTCAGCCATCAGGTGGCCGCGAACGCGGAAAGCGTGGATGAGCTCCAGAACGCGGGCCTGCTTGTGCACCTCGTCGTCGTGGCTGACGGCGATGTCCTGAGCCCAGCGGATGGGCTCGTACGGGATCTTGAGAGCACGGAAGATGTTGTCGTAGAACTCGTCTTCACCAAGAAGAAGTCCGTGGACCTTCTTGAGGAACTCGCCGGACTGCGCACCCTGGATGACGCGGTGGTCGTACGTGGATGTCAGCGTCATCATCTTGGAGATCGCCATTTGCGCGAGCGTGTGCTCGGAGGCGCCCTGGAACTCAGGCGGGTACTCCATCGAGCCGACGCCGACGATGACGCCCTGGCCCTGCATGAGGCGGGGGATCGAGTGGTTGGTGCCGATGCCGCCGGGGTTGGTCAGGCTGACCGTGGTGCCCTGGAAGTCTGAGACTTCGAGCTTGTTGTTGCGCGCCTTGGTGACCATCGTTTCGTACGCGGCCCAGAACTGGGCGAAGGTCAGCGTCTCGGCAGCCTTGATCGAGGGAACCAGGAGCGTACGGCTTCCGTCGGGCTTCTGCAGATCGATCGCGAGACCGAAGTTGACGTGCTCGGGCTTGAGCTGGTTGGGCTTGCCGTCGACGATCTCGTAGCCGGTGTTCATCGCAGGCATGGACTTGATGGCTTGGACGATCGCCCAGCCGATGAGGTGCGTGAACGAGACCTTGCCACCACGCGCACGCGCCAGGTGGTTGTTGATCACGACGCGGTTGTCGAACAACAGCTTGACGGGCATCGAGCGGACGCTGGTCGCGGTCGGGACCGCGAGACTGGCATCCATGTTCTGGACGGTGCGAGCGGCTGCACCCTTGAGGACGGTCTTGCCGACCTCGCCGGGTCCGGCCTTCGCTGCTGCGGGAGCCTCGGGGGTCGCAGCAGGAGTTGCAGGCTTTGCCTCGGCGGGCTTCGCGGGAGCTGCGGTCTTCTCGGCGGCAGGTGCGGCGGGAGCTGCCGCAGCAGCCGGAGCGGGTGTGGCTGCCGGAGCCACTGGGGCAGGGGCGGCAGCGGCGGGCTCGGCCACCGGCGCCTCAGGCGTCACTGTGGCAACAGCGGCGGCCTTCGGTGTGTTGCCGTTGGTCGACGGCGGCGGGCCATCCTTGAAATCTCCGTCCCTGAAGAGGGCGGCCCAGGTCGGATCGACCGAAGTCGGGTCCTCCTGAAAGCGTTCGTACATTTCCTCTACGAGCCACTGATTCGTTCCAAAATCAGGGGTTGTGTGGTCTGGTGAGGAGTTGGCCACTGCCTCGATCGCCTCTTCCGGCTTTAGTGCTGATACGCGTGTGAAAACTTCGCTTACAAGGGTAACGCGCAGGCCTATTGCGTCGTACGGCGGTTGGCCCGCGTCGTCACCCACATTTCAGATTGCCATGGCGTCGGCCGGTTCGGGCGTGTTCTGGCGAGTTTGGTGGCCGCGTGTCAGTCGGTGATCTGCAGCTCGGGCTCTCGCTCCACAAATCGGGCGAATGCCTCTGCTTCAGCCTCCAACGCGCGCTTGATCGCTGGAGTCACGCGAGGAGAGCAGCGCGCGGTGATCGCGACGGTCTTGGACTTGATGGTGCGGGTCCATAGACCGGCAAGCTGGCCTTCAACCGCCAACAGCCCAGTACTGCGCATCATCTGGTCGGCAGTGCCATCGAATCGTTCATAGTCTCCGGGGTCGCGGGCGTAGGAGATGTACTCGTCGAAGTTGGACAAGAGCATCGCGGGAGGGTGATCCGCCTCGACCAGATCGTCGTGCGACCAGTAGGTCTCGCCGTCGATCTCCGTCGGCCGTAGCTCGCCCAGCTCGAGTGCCTTGCGGCTGTCAGTCAATGTCAGGCTGGTCCACCACGCGAGGTCCTTGTCGCGGATCGGCCCGTGACCGCGTGAGTAGCGCCTGGCGATGAGAGCCAGCAGCTCATCCCGTGGCTGTGCCGGGGGAGCGGCCACGATGGAGTCGAGCAGGACGTACGTGTGCTGCTTGCCGCGCATCGGTCCATTGATGACCAGTGCCTCGATCTCGACGTTCATGGCCATGTGGATCAGGTGGCCGGTGGGATCGACCCCGGCCTCGGCGAGAGCCACGCCCAGCTCGGGGCGCGTCCGGGGCCCGTCTGCGAGTGCCGCGACGATGACCTCCGCGCTGCGTTCGAGCTTGGCCGGAGAGAGGCCGATCGTGTTGTTGCTGGACGACATCATCTGCCGGATGCGCGGAGCCGTGACTGCCAGCAGCCAATGGATGTCCGACGGGTCGACGAAGTGCCAGGTCGGCCGCAGCACATGCGTACGCAAGAAGTCACCTCGCGCGAATGCTGCATCCAGGTCGGACTTCGTCAGTCCCCTCGTGCGTCTGGCGACAGCCCACAACCCCATGTCGTGAAGCTGTGACTGGACGCAACCGAGGTGTCGTACGACGTCGGTCGCCGTGTCGAACCGTGGAATGTCGAGCCCTTGCGCGTGAAGGCGTCCCGAGATCGAGGGCTTCACGCCGCGTCAGGCCGTGACGAGTGCGGCGTCCAGGGTGATGTCGACGCCGGCGAGCGCCTTGCTCACCGGGCAGCTGAGCTTGGCCGCGGCCGCGACCTCGGCGAATCCGTCAGCGTCGATGCCTTCGACCTCGGCGCGTACCTTCAGGGCCACGGTCGTGATCGCGAGACCCTTCTCAGGATGCATCTCGACCGTCACGTCCGCTGTGACGTCCATCGAGTGTGGTGTGGCACCTGCGCGGCCGAGCTGGCCAGCGAGCGACATGGCGTAGCAGGCCGAGTGTGCGGCACCGATGAGCTCTTCGGGGTTGGTTGCTCCTCCGCCGTCGTCTGACGCGCGCTTGGGGAACGACACATCAAAGGTGCCGAGTCCGGAGCTCGTGAGCTCAACCTGGCCGGAACCGTCCTGCAGTCCGCCGTCCCAGGCAGTGCGGGCTGTACGTGTTGGCATCGTGACGCCTCTCGTCGATGGGTGTCCTGATGACGCTACTGCGCCACACCGACTGCGGAAAGACCGTGCCACGGGAATCCGCGAGCCGTCAGTTCAGCGTTCGTGCGGGTATTCGGCTGATCTGTTCTGGAAGGCCAGGATCTCCGGGTTCTGCACAACTCCGTTGCGGATCTCGATCGCACGTCGAAGGGTCTCGTCGGCGTCCCAGGACTTCTCGCCAGCCAGCACCTTGGAAACGTACGG
>JAKFCR010000116.1:0-16906 GCA_036676545.1 Aeromicrobium sp.
TCGCAGGTCGAGCAGCGGATGCTTGGGCTTGAACGACCAGAACACGAACGCACCGATCAGGGCCAGGCCGATCATCATCGGTACGAGCACCTTGGTGGCCGCGAGCGTTCCCTCACCCGGGATCGAGGAGACGCCGTAGAGGAGCGAGGCCAAGCCCGGCGACAGCATGAGCATGCCGACCCAGTCGAGCGACTCGCTCGGCTCGGGAGCGTCCTTAGGGAGGACGTTGAACGCGTAGATCAGGCCGATGATGCCGATCGGCAGGTTGATCAGGAAGACCCAGTGCCACGACGCTGCGTCGATGAGCACGCCGCCGAGGATGGGGCCCATGATCGGGCCGAGCAGCATCGGAATGCCCAGGATCGCCATCAGACGACCCATGCGGTGCGGACCCGCCGCCTTGGTCATGATCGTCATGCCGAGCGGCATCAGCATGCCGCCGCCAAGGCCCTGGAGGACACGGAAGCCAATGAGCGCCTCAATGTTCCAAGCCGTCGCGCACAGCAGCGAGCCAATCGTGAACAGCGCGATTGCCGTCAGGTAGAGGCGCTTGGTGCCGAAGCGATCAGCGGCCCAACCAGTCAGCGGGATGACCGCCGCCAGGGCGAGCATGTATGCCGTGGCAGTCCAGGCCACGGTCGAGTAGGCAAGCGGCTCACCGCCGCCCGACAACTCAGTCTGGAACGTGGGAAGTGCGACGTTGACCACCGTCACGTCGAGGATCGACATGACGGCACCGATCACGACGACGCCGGCGATCTTGAGGAGATCCGGGGTGATCTTGTCGTCGTCGGGGATGGTGTCGACTGGGGTGCTCATGCAGGGGTCTCCTGTGTGTCAGGTCGCAGTGCGTCGCCCGCGAGTATGGGTTGGAGTGCGTCGTGAAGCCTGTGGGCCTCATCGGCGCTAAGCCGGGACACCATCGCGCGAAGTGCCGTGCGCCGTGCCTCGAGGTGTTGGTCGGTCACGTCGTGCCCAGCCTTGGTGATGGTGACGAGCTTGACCCTGCGGTCGTTCTCGTCTTCCTTCCGCTCGACGAGCCCCATCTTCACGAGCTGGTCGATGTTGCGCCCGGTCGCCGCCACCGACAGCCGAATCTGCTCGGCGATGGCGTGGATGGGGAGCGGGCCGGAGGCCTGAGCCAGGACGAAGACCGTCTTGGCCTGGCTGATCGAGAGCTCGAGCTCAATGAGTCGATCGATGCCCTGCGCTTCAGCACTGCTCATACAACGCATGAGGAACTCCTGGAGCGCCTCTTCGAGCTGGGTGTTCGTGGTCACCCAGAAATACTAACAGGCACGCAACTATTGCAGCCACGGCACTATTGTTAACTCACAATGAACAGTGCGTGACGACGATTCGTCGGAGACGCGTGCTCACCCGTAGAATGGCAAGGCTCCGTCTCTCGAGCATCCCCCACGCATAGGACTATTTTTCGCATGCCCATTCGCTCTGACCTGCGCAACGTCGCAATCGTCGCCCACGTCGACCACGGCAAGACGACCCTCGTCGACGCCATGCTCCAGCAGCAGGGTCACTTCGACGAGCACCACCAGCTCGCTGAGCGTGCCATGGACTCCGGAGACCTGGAGCGCGAAAAGGGCATCACGATCCTCGCCAAGAACACCGCAGTCCGTTACAACGGTCCCGGTGCGCCCGATGGCGGCGTGACGATCAACATCATCGACACCCCCGGCCACGCCGACTTCGGTGGCGAGGTCGAGCGCGGCCTGTCGATGGTCGACGCGGTCATCCTTCTGGTCGACGCCTCCGAGGGCCCCCTCCCCCAGACGCGCTTCGTGCTCCGCAAGGCGCTCGCCGCCAAGATGCCCGTCGTGCTGGTCGTCAACAAGGTCGACCGCCCCGACTCGCGCATTGCCGAAGTCGTCGACGAGACGTACGAGCTGTTCCTCGACCTGCTCGAGGACGGCGCCAACCAGGACGCCCTCGACTTCCCGGTCGTCTACGCCTCGGCTCGCGCCGGTCGCGCCTCGCTGACGCAGCCTGAAGACGGCGGCATGCCCGACAGCGAGAACCTCATCCCGCTGTTCCAGACCATCATGGAAGCCGTGCCCGCCCCGGAATACACCGAGGGTGCGCCGCTCCAGGCTCACGTCACCAACCTCGACGCTTCACCGTTCCTCGGCCGCCTCGCGCTCGTACGCGTCTTCGAGGGCACCCTCAAGAAGGGCGCCCAGGTCGCATGGATGAAGCACGACGGCACGACCGAGAAGGTCAAGATCACCGAGCTCCTGGTCACCAACGAGCTCGAGCGCGTACCCGGCGAGAGCGCCGGCCCCGGTGACATCGTCGCCATCGCCGGTATCCCCGACATCACGATCGGCGAGACACTCGCCGATCCGGACAACCCGATCGCACTGCCGCTCATCACGGTCGACCAGCCCGCCATCTCGATGACGATCGGTACGAACACGTCGCCGCTCGCCGGCCGCGAGAAGAACACCAAGGTCACCGCGCGTCTGGTCAAGGACCGCCTTGACCGCGAGCTCATCGGCAACGTGTCGCTCAAGGTCCTCGAGACCGCCCGTCCTGACGCCTGGGAGGTCCAGGGTCGTGGCGAGCTCGCGCTGGCCATCCTCGTCGAGCAGATGCGTCGCGAAGGCTACGAGCTCACGGTCGGCAAGCCGCAGGTCGTCACGCAGGAGATCGACGGCAAGGTGCACGAGCCGATGGAGCGCCTCACGATCGACGCTCCCGAGGAGTACCTCGGCACGATCACCCAGCTTCTCGCCGTGCGACGTGGCCGCATGGAGCAGATGATCAACCACGGCACCGGCTGGGTCCGTATGGAGTTCATCGTTCCGGCACGTGGCCTGATCGGCTTCCGTACCGAGTTCCTCACCGACACCCGCGGTACGGGCATCGCCCACCAGACGTTCGAGAAGTACGAGCCGTGGGCCGGCGAGATCTCGACCCGCCCGTCGGGCTCGCTCGTCTCGGACCGTGCAGGCGCTGCGACGTCGTACGCCATGACCAACATCCAGGAGCGCGGCACGCTGTTCATCGAGCCGGCGACTGAGGTCTACGAGGGCATGATCGTCGGCGAGAACTCGCGTTCGGACGACATGGACATCAACATCGTCCGCGAGAAGAAGCAGACCAACGTCCGCTCCAACGCCGACGAGTTCGAGAAGCTCGTGCCGCCGCGCAAGCTGTCGCTTGAGCAGTCGCTGGAGTTCTGCCGCGAGGACGAGTGCGTCGAGGTCACCCCCGGCAACGTACGCATCCGCAAGATCATTCTCGACGCCACCGAGCGCGACCGGGCCAACCGCCGCGCAAAGAAGTAGCGCTTCAGAGCACTCCGCGGGGGCGGAACTGAACGCTGATGCGCGGCCCGACGGGGCGCGCGGTCTTGAGAATCGCGTGCTCCCAGGTGCGCTGGCACGAGCCACCCATCACGACAAGGTCGCCGTGGCCCAGCGCGAAGCCAATCGCCTCACCGCCACCTCGGGGACGTAGCGACAAGCGGCGGGCAGCGCCGAGCGACACGATCGCGACCATGGTGTCCTCGGTACGTCCGCGACCGATGCGGTCACCGTGCCAGGCGACACTGTCCTGTCCATCGCGGTAGTAGCAGAGTCCGGCGGTTGCGAATCGTTCGCCGAGCTCGTCCTCATAGTGGTCGCTGAGTAGTTCGCGCGCCTCTGTCAGCAGCGGATCGGGCAGTGCATCGTCTCGACCGTAGGAGCAGACAAGGCGAGGCACGTCGACGACGGAGTCATACATCTCGCGCTGCTCGGCTCGCCACGGCACCTCGGCCTGCAACCGGAGGAACAGGTCATCGGATCCCCCGATCCAACCGGGCAGAACGTCAACCCAAGCCCCTCGTGTCAACGCCGTACGACGCGGCGCAAGTGCCCGAATCTCAGGCGTGACACCCGCATCGAGCAGCGAGCCCTGGAAGTACGCGTCCATGTTCAAAGCGTACGCCTGTTCGAACGTATGTTCTAGGCCTCAATGCACGTCGCGACGTCGGAACAACCACTGACCAGTGGCACTCGTCGCCACAGCAAATGCGCCAATCACGAGGACCGGAGCCCATCTGACGTCCTCAGCAGGGGTAAGTGCCAGGTGGTCAAAGGGCGAAACCGCCTTGATCCAGTTCGGCAGCTGAAGCACCTCGCCGAATATCAGCACAATGAAGCAGAAGCCCAGCGAAACCCAGGCGAACGGCGCCCAGCGCGATGAGAACCCGTACAGGAGGCGCGCCACCCCGCCGAGGAGCAGAACTGGTGCGACGTACGGAATGGTGGCTGCGAAGTACTTGCCTATCGCTCCTCCGTCACCCGTCACGAGGGCGTACCCGAGGCCAAGGCCGAGCCCACCAAGCAACACTCCACCCACGGCAGCAAGCACCGTCATCGAGACATGACTCAGTAACCAGCGACTCCGCGGCAGCGCGGTGGCCAACAAGCTCTCAACTCGACCTCCATCCTCTTCGCCACGTGGACGCAGAGCAGACGAGATGACAAATCCACAGGCGAGGAGCGCGATCATCCCGATGGCGGTGGCATAGAACGATTCAGTGAGGCTTGGCCCTGCGCCCGCGCCAAACATGTCCTGCGAGAACTCAGAGTCCCCGAGCAGGTCTTCGACATCGTCGCCGATCGACCCGTAGCTGAGTCCCATCAGCAGCAGCCCAACGCCCCAACCGATCATCGATCCGCGCTGGAGACGCCAGGCCAGACCGACCGGGGACCTGAGTCCTCGCCCGGCACGTGCCGGTCCGGGTCGCGCAGCCCAGACTCCTGAGCCGACATCGCGACGCGAAAAGATCCATATCGCCGCGATGATGGGTACGGCCGCGCCGACCACGAACGGGGCGATGGGCCACCAAACCTCACCCGCGAACGCGCGCATTCCCTGCGCCCATCCGATCGGAGACAGCCAGGAGAGTGCGCCGTTGCCGACGTCGCCAACCGCCCTCAGCACGTATGACACTCCGATCACGGCACCCGTGATGCCATACATCGTGCGCGTACCCTCCGTGAGCTGGGCCGCCGACAAGGCAACGCCCGCGAACACGATGCCGCCGAGTGCAAGCGACACTCCGAGCGACACACATCCGGCAACATCCAGCCCGACCGTCAACAGGCTCAGCGTGGTGAGAGCGCCCATCAGGAGATTTGCTCCGATGGCTACAAACGCAGCGGCAATCATGGGCGCGCTACGGTCCACGACGGCCGAACGGATCAGCTCGTCCCGGCCCGACTCCTCTTCGGCCCGGGTATGGCGACCGATGATGAACATGCTCATCAGCCCGGCCACGATGATGCCGAAGGCAACCGACTGCCACGCCACCTGCCCACCCAATGTATTCAGCGCCTGATCAGGGCCCAGCATCGCAATGAAGGCGGCGTTGCCGCCGATGCTCTGCGCCGCCTTGTCCAAGTCGGCCTGTGTCGCATACAAGCCGTCAGTGCTTACTGCCTGCGAGTAGTAGAGCAGGACCCCGCCGAGGATCCACGCCAGCAACATGATGCGGTCCTGACGCAGGTAGAGCCGCAACAACGTGATCGAGCCGGTCACGACGACTCGACTTCCTCGACGACCTCGATCTCGTCGCCGTAGTGGCGCAAGAAGAGCTCCTCGAGCGTCGGTGGCTGGCTCGTGAGCGACTGGATGTCGAACTGGCCCAGCTGAGCCAGTGCGGCACCGAGCTTGGGGGTGTCCACCTCGAAGCTGGCTCGATTGCCCTCGACCGCCACGTCGTGGACACCCTCGAGTGCGTCCAGCCCTGTCGGCGGACGACCCATCTCAGCAGTCACCGACGTGCGGGTGAGATGCCGCAATTCAGCCAACGTTCCCGACTCGACCGTCTTGCCCGAACGGATGATGCTGACGCGATCACACAGTCGCTCCACTTCGGCAAGGATGTGGCTCGACAGCAGCACCGAGTGCCCCTCGTCCTTGAACTCGTCGACACAGTCAGTGAAGACCGACTCCATCAGCGGGTCGAGACCCGAGGTTGGTTCGTCAAGGATCAGCAGCTCGACATCGGCCGAGAGGGCGGCCACGAGGGCAACCTTCTGTCGGTTGCCCTTGGAGTACGTACGCGCCTTCTTGGTCGGGTCCAGCTCAAACCGTTCGACCAGCGCATCGCGGCGCTTGACGTCCAGGCCCCCGCGAAGGCGGCCCATGAGGTCGATGACTTCACCGCCGGACAATCCGGGCCACAGGTTCACGTCACCTGGAACGTACGCGAGCCGTCTGTGCAGCTCGGCGGCGTCATTCCACGGGTCCTTGCCGAAGAGGGTCACCCGCCCTTCGTTCGCGCGGAGCAGACCGAGGAGTACCCGAATCGTCGTCGACTTGCCGGAGCCATTGGGGCCGAGGAAGCCGTGAACCTCGCCTTGAGCGACGGTGAGGTCGAGCCCATCGAGCGCTGCAAACTTGCCGAACCGCTTGACGAGTCCAGAGATGTCGATGACAGAGTCCATGAGCCCGACTCTACGCACGCGTCGGGATAGGGTCAGCGCATGTCAGAGGAGCCGTGGGACCAGATTCTCAACATGCTCGATCACCTCGCGAGCTCAGCGGATACTCCACCGGACCTCACCGTCGAGTCGACGTTTGCCCGGCTTATCTCGGACGCGATAGCGGAAGGCTTCGTCGACCCCGAGCTGCATGTCGATGACACTGCTCGATGGCTGACGGCAATGTTGGCGGCGTACCGCGCGGCTCGGGAGGCACACCCTGACGTACCAGCCGACGACGATGGCGCCGTCCTGCGGCTGATCGTGACGCGATGGCTGCACCCGCACCGGCTCGATCAGCGCGAGTCCGAACCCCGTACCTGAGCGAGATAGACCAGCGCGGCGACGGTACCGACCAGGCTGAGCAGCCCAAGCGGCCTGAAGCCATCGACGACGTGCCCAGCCACCGCCAGCGCGAGGATGATGAGCCAGCTGCGCTTGGGCAGCGTCTCGATGTAGGTGAACTGGGCAGCAGGCCGGCCGACGCAGTCGACCAGCGCGAACGCCTTGGCCGCGAACAGGGCGACGCCGATGATCAGGGAGAGGCCGTTCTGCACAGCGAACAAGTCAGGCACGGAAGCAGGCTACCGGGCACACCCTCGGTCAAAGACACAAGTTGCGCCAAATCTCGCCCGAGCTCCGAGAGCCTCCGGTTTACGGCGCAAAAACGGGTCCCACCCCGGAGGGGGGACCCGTTCTTGGGTATTGGCGTGAATCAGGCCTTCTTGGCAGCCGTCTTCTTGGCGGCCGGAGCCTTCTTGGCCGGGGCCTTCTTGGCGGCCGGAGCCTTCTTGGCCGGGGCCTTCTTGGCGGGAGCCTTCTTGGCGGTCACCTTGGTGACGGTCGCCTTGGCGTCCTCGACGAGACCCTCGACGCGCTTCTGAGCGTCATCTGCGAAGCCCTTGGCCTGCTTGGTGACGTCTTCGACGCTGTCCTCAGCCTTGCCCTTCAGGCCGTCAACGGTCTTCTTGATGTCGTCAACCTTGAAGCCCTTGGCCTTGTTGACGAGCTCGTCGCTCTTCTTGACGAAGTCGGCGTACGCGGCAGTCGCGGTGCCAAGCGCGGTCTGCGCGAGGTCCTGAGCCTGCTTCTGGAGGTCCGCAACGTCGATCTTCTTGAGCGTCTCGGGGAGAGCCTTGAAGTCTTCGACGATGGACTTGACCTGTGCGTTGATCGTGTCATTGATAGTCATGTTGTCTCCTGGTTTGCTTCGGTCACGGTTGCGACCAGTTGGGTGTCAGTGGCTTCATCGGTTCCGACGAAGGATCGGTAGATGTCGAGCAGTGCCGTCTTCTGACGCTCGGTGAGACGGGAGTCGAGGGCTATGGCGTCCTCCACCATCCGCGCTCCGCTCTCATCGGCATCGAGGATGCCGGCTCGAACGTAGAGCGACTCAGCCGAAATACGCAGCGCCTTGGCAATTTGCTGCAGAACCTCTGCCGACGGTCGACGCAGACCTCGTTCGATCTGGCTGAGGTAGGGATTGGAAACATCCGTGAGCTCAGCCAGCTGTCGAAGTGACATCTGTGCCTGACCTCGCTGCTCACGCAGGTAGTCGCCGAGTCCTTCGACGGTCTTCTGCATGCTCAACTTGGCCATACCTCCATCTTGCTTGCAATAGTTAGCAAATGCAAGCAGGACGGCTTGCGACATGGGTCACACTTCGATCATCGCCGCAGGTCAGAGCGGTCGTAACCAAACTCTCGAGAAGCTTCTGCGCTCAGAACGTCGTGCGTACTTCCCCTACGGGGTGTCCGCCTCCGAGCACCTGAGGCCGCCCCACCAACACCGGCGCACTGAGTCCCGCGAGCTCCAGGGCGCGAGCCATCACGGCGTACAAAGGCCGCTCGCCGCCATCCTCGATCTTGAGTGCGAACGCCTCGCCATCGGGCTGGGCAACGACGTACACGCTCTCGGCGCCGGACTTGGCGATCAGCTGTGGGAATGCCCGTACGAGGGCGAGCTCCGCGCGATTGGTGCCGCTCACGAACTCAGGGTGTGACTTCATGGCGGATGCCAAGGTGGCCTCCGGAGTGCCAGGTGCGCCAGCAGCGATCCGGCCGACCGCCCTCGCGAGCTCCACGAGCGGAGTCGCGAGCAGTGGAGCACCACAGCCGTCAACGCCGATCGCGGACGGCGGGCCCTCGGTGAGGTCGGTGAACGTTTCAGTAATCACAACCTGCAACGGGTGCTCAGGATCGAGGTACGTGCCGGTCGGCCAGCCGTTCGTCACACAAGTGAGAAGCATGGCGGCGTGCTTGCCGGAGCAGTCCATGCAGATCGAGGCCCTAACGCCGCCAGCGCGGAGGTAGTCCGCGTGCACCTTCGGATCCAGCGGGTAGGACGCAGGCGTCTGGAGCGCTGACTCATCGAGACCAGCCAGCGCGAGGATCTCGCGAACGGCATCGAGGTGGAACGGCTCACCTGAGTGGCTCGCCGCCGCGATTGCCAGCAGCTTGCCATCGAGAGGGAGACCCGCCCGGAGCATGCCGAGGGCCTGGATCGGCTTGTTGGCAGAGCGCGGAAACACCACGGTCCCGGGATCGTCGATCGACCAAACAACCTCGCCCGCGGCATCGACGCGTACGACCACGCCACGGTGCCTACTCTCAACCAGACCGGACCGAACGACCTCAGCAAGAACTTCCACATCGTTACTGTAAGCGGGGCGCCCTCAAGGTGTCCGGTTGGTGATATTTGCCGGAATTTCACCTATCCTCTTAGGACTACTGGTCGGCTCAACCGAGCCGCTTCCCCACCAGCAAGGAATCGCTCGCATGACCGCAATGCTTCGACGCACCCCTGTGTACATGCTCGTGAGTTGCGTACTCTTCATGACCCTCTCTGCTCCTGCCGATGCAGAGACCATGCCGTCACCGGCGACCGGCGTAACAATCTCCACGACGGAGTCGACGGCCACAATCTCGTGGAAACCCGCGACTGGGGCCAACTCGTATCGTGTGTGTCTTCAAGAGTTCGCCGACCAGTCCCCCTGTGCACGGATCAGTAGTCGCTCCACAGCGACCAAGGTGACATTCCGCAGCCTCGAGCCAACCTCGGGCACCGACTACTACGTCGTGGTCTACAGCTACAACGGCACAGCTCGGGCAGCGACGTACCGTAAGGGATTCAACCTGGCAACGCCCCCGCCCCCTGGTGCACCGACGCAGGTCACCCGGACAGTTACAGCTCATTCACTCACTGTGACTTGGGCAGCCGCAACCGGCGCAGACACGTACGATGTCTGCCTCATGACGAGCGGTGACACGACGTCGTGCTCACAAAGTTCGCCGCGTTCGACCAGTCGGACGGCGACGTTCAATGATCTCGTCCCGACGTCCGGCACCGACTACTACTTCCGCGTCTACGCTTACAACGCCGGCGGTGCGACCCCGTCGGTGCGCTACTCATTCGACCTTCCGGTTGGCGCCATCGCGAGCGTGTCGGTCACCCGGCAAGAAGGCACGGACCGAGTTCTCAGCCGGTGGAGCGAAGCCGTAAACGCCGAACAGTACGAGTTTCAGTTCGGCACCAACCCATCGATGACAACTGGCCTGAAGACCTACACGCTGGGCAGTCCCTCGGCGACGTTCACTCGACTCACACTCGGCCAGACCTACCACTACCGCGTTCGCGGAATCAACGGTGTCGCCAAGGGTGCGTGGACAACGATCACCAAGTTCAGGATGGCTTCGAACCCCACGAACGTCGTCGTCATCACCTACAACCTGTGCGGCCAGGACAAATGCGTCAACACGAGCAACGGCATGAAGCGATGGTCAACTCGCAAGCCGATCGCCGGCCGCATCGCGCGCGGCGCAGGAGCCGACGTGATCTCGACACAGGAGTCACACGATCGCGAAACTCGATTTGGCACCGAGCTGCCGGGATTTAGTCTCGGTGCCTACTACAGCGCAAAATCGCTCTTCTTCAACAGCGACAAGTACGACAAGCAGCGATCGGGGATCATCACCCTCAGCAGCACCGAACGCAAGTATGCGGTTTGGGTACAGCTCATCGACGTGAACACACGAACCGTGTTCATTGTCGTGGACCCACATCTCCAGCCGTTCAAGGGCGTGACCAAGGACCGCATGCGAGAGGCCCAGACCAAGAAGTTGCTCGCCGATGTTGCTCGGATCAATCCGAACAAGTTCCCCGTCATCTATGCCGGTGATTACAACTCGAACTCGAGCAACACCAACTACGAAGACGGCTACGACGCACCGCACAAGGTGTTCACGGCTGCCGGGATCCCCGATGCGTTCGATGTGGCGGAGAGGAAGGTCAACTCGCAGTGGAACAGTGCCAACCAGGCCAAGAACCCGCCGGTCAAGCACTACCACCACGTGGACCACATCTACATAGACCAGTCGATCAGGGCGCTTGAGTTCAAGGTGATCGTCAGCGTCAGGGAAGTTGATGGCCAAATCCTCTACCAGACGCCATTCGCAACCGATCACAACCCTGTCCGTGCGAAGCTCTTGGTCCCCGGTCACTGATCGGCCGATGCAAGGTAGCTTCTCGGATATCTCACCGCACCCGTAGAATTGGCGAACCCCGCCGAATATCTTGC
This sequence comes from Aeromicrobium sp., assembly GCA_036676545.1. Lineage (GTDB taxonomy): Bacteria > Actinomycetota > Actinomycetes > Propionibacteriales > Nocardioidaceae > Aeromicrobium. The sequence goes on from JAKFCR010000116.1 coordinate 11,074, forward strand.
CGCTGGAGTCTCGTGGTCACTCGCAGGAACGTCCCCGGACGTCGGCGCGCCCTCGAACCGGCGCGCGCGGCAGGCAACCGCCGAACCCCCGCCCGACGCAAGGGACGTGACAATCGACGCTTGTTCACGGCCGGGGTGGCCGGACTCAGCGTCATCCTGCTGGGGGGCGGACTGTGGACGACTCGTGCGCTCACCGACGGAATCGATCCCCCATCTGAGCTCACCGCGAAGCCATTGAGCCCCACCAGCGTTGCTCTCGACTGGAAGAGCGGCAATGCCGCCGATCAATACGTCGTCAAGATCGGACCTGACCGGGCCCTCACCACCGCAACAACCAAGCGGGTCACTTCCAAGAAGTCGCACGTCACGCTTGAGGACCTGAGCGCTTCTACTCCCGGCGTCGACCTGTTCTACCGCGTAGATGCCGTCCGTGATGGCAAGATCACCTCATCGCGTACGTCTCGGTTCTCCTTGCGGCCTGCCAAGGTCGGCAAGCTGAAGGTCAAGGCAATTGCCGCCAACGGTGTTCGAATCACCTGGCCCGCGGTCGCCAATGCCCGCCAGTTCGCCGTCGCCATCAGCCGCGACAAGGAGTTCACAGAGGTCGAGCGGCACGTACGCACGCTCGCCGCAGCCAACAACTTCGTCACTGACGCGCTCGATCCGTCCACCAAGTACTGGATCAAGGTTCGGCCCCTGAATGCCGAGCAGTCGGGCTCGTTCAGCGCCCCCATCGCCTTCACCACCAGAGCCCGTGAGTCGACATTCCGCGCGGCCACCTGGAACGTGTGCTCTGAGAAGTGCGGAGGCTACGCCTCTCGAGCACGTGTCATGGCGAAGTTCCTGAATGCCAACAAGGTAGACATGTTCGGCCTCCAGGAATCTGGCGGGCAGCGCGTCGGCCGTACGACGAACGCGATCTTCAGCGGACACTCGCAGGGATACAGAAGGGCGACCGGAGGAGCTGAGGCGCGCTACATATTTTACCGGCCAGCCCTTTTCCGGCAGCTCAGCGGCGGCTACTTCGCGATCGGCGACGGCCGCCACACCACTTGGGCAAGGTTCGAGATGAAGGAGACTGGCCGTGCCTTCTACTTCGTCGACATTCACCTTGAGAATGGCAAGGGCAATGACGGCAAGCGAGCGAGGGAGATGAACGTGGTGCTCTCGCGCATGGGCCAGATCAACAGTCGGGGCCTTCCCATGGTGTTCGCCGGCGACTTCAACTCCGGACGCCACCGAGCGTCGGACTCACCCGGGGTGAAGATGCGTGCGGCAGGGATGGAGGACACCTTCACCCTGGCAAAGTCCCCGATCAACGGGCGCTACAACACCAGCTTCCCCGACGGAGGCCAGCCGGCGTCTGGCGCTCATGTTGACCACATCTTTGTCAGCAAGGACTTCGAGGTCGCTGGCTGGAAGCAACTTCTCGTCAACGCGGGCCGATTCATCTCCGACCACAACGCTCTGACCGCTGTGGTCTCGCTCGGCTCCGATCTTGAGACGATCGGCGATCCCACGCCAATCACCACCGTGAGCGGGCTGACTCAGTCGCTACAGTGACGACGTGCCGGCAACCGACAACTCAGCCCTGACCTCATTCCATGCGGTGATCCCGGCAGGTGGGGCTGGCACCCGACTGTGGCCCCTCTCCCGCGCTTCACGGCCCAAGTTCCTGCTCGACCTCGACGGATCAGGTCGATCACTGCTGCAGCAGACATGGGACAGGTTGGTCGACCTCATCCCAGCTGAGCGCATCCACGTCGTGACAGGCTCTGCGCACGCGGGAGCGATCGGTGAGCAGCTCCCGGACCTGACGTCGTTGATCGTCGAGCCCTCACCGCGCGACTCGATGCCGGCGATCGGGCTCGCAGCCGCGATCATCGGGTCCTCCGATCCTGATGCCATCATCGGATCGTTCGCCGCCGATCACGTCATCGACGACCAAATCGCGTTCGCGGAGGCGATCCGGCAGGCCGTCGCCGTCGCCGCTCAGGGCCTGATCAGCACAATCGGCATCACGCCGACCGGACCGTCCACCGCGTTCGGCTACATCGAGGCTGGCGCACTCCTCGACATCGAGGGAGCGACGTCTGCTCGCGCCATCGCTCGTTTCGTGGAGAAGCCCGACGAAGCCACGGCCGCCGCATACGTTGCAGATGGCGACCACAGCTGGAACGGCGGCATGTTCGTCACCCGCACCAGCGTTCTCCTCGACCACCTGGCGCGCCTCCAGCCCGGACTCCACGACGGGCTCGCCCGCATCGCGTCCGCCTGGCAGCAGCCCGACCGCCAGGATGTGCTCGACAGCGTCTGGCCGGCGTTGACCAAGATTGCGATCGACCACGCGATCGCCGAACCGGTGTCGCTCGAGGGCGGTATGGCGATGGTGCCCGGCTCGTTCAGCTGGGACGATCTCGGAGACTACGCAGCCCTGCAGGACATCGGAGTCACCCCGGCCCCCGGAACGATCTGGGTCGACGCCGACGGTCTTACCATCGCCGAGGACGGCACGACGATCGCCGTGGTCGGCCTGCACGACGTCATTGTCGTACGCACGGTCGACGCGACCCTCGTGACGACCCGGGAGCACGCACAGCGGGTCAAGGATGTTGTCAGCGCCTTGAAGGACCGCGGCCGCGACGATCTCGTTTGAGCTCCCGCTCGACGAAAGGTGGCACGAGGTCGATCAGCTCGCCGACAACCGTCTCCGACGTCGGCTGGTAGGCCTGAGCGACCTCACCAGTACCCACGATGGTCAAGGCGCCGTCCTCAGGGCCGGCGTAGACCGAGTCGCCGCGCGACATCGAGAGCCGCTCGCCTGCGGCGTTGACCAACTCAACCTCGCCACCCGTGCACACCAGGATGCGCTTGTCAGCGGGCGGGAGCGGAGTGTCATCGCGATAGCCCTCCGAGCACTGGCTCACCGCAAGAGCGAACTCTTCGACGTCGGGGCTGAACACGTCTGTTGAGAAGCCGAACGGCTCGGGCGTGACGCGCGCCAGTCGGGACATACCGGTGCCGAGACACTGCACCAGGCCGACCGGGTCGAGAGCTTTGTTGGTCAATCCGGCTCGCAGCACGTTGTCGGATGACGCCATGACCTCCAGGCACATCCCGCGGAGGTGCGAGTGGATGATCCCGGTGCCGAGGAACGCAGCCTCACCCGGCTGGAGCGTGAGCCGGTTGAGCATCATCGAGATGACCAGGCCGACGTCCTCCGGGAAGTGCTCGGCAATCTCCAGGGCTGTCACGTAGGCGCGCTTGATGTCGATGCCCTGGTCCGTCAACGTCTGGCAAGCAGCCCGGACCTCGGCAAGCTCCCCTGCTGACGGCGGGTCGTCGAGCAGCTGCTCGACCAGCTTGACGATGCCCGGGAAGCCGGGCGACGCGCTGAGGCTTTCGGTGAGCCGTCGGGTCACCGGGGTGTTGATGCCGCTGAGGACTCGCAGGATCTCGGCAGTGGGCCGGAATCCGACGAGAGTGTCGAACGTCGTCAGCGCGTACGCCATTTCGGGCTTGTGGTGCGGGTCCTTGTAGGTCCGCTCCGGAGCGTCGAGCGGTATGCCTGCGGCCTCTTCGGCGTCGAATCCCTTGCGCGCCATCTCGCGGTTGGGGTGCACCTGCAGTGACAGCGGCCGGTCGGCGGCCAGGAGCTTGACCAGGAAGGGCAGGTCGCCAGCACCTTCGGCGAGCGACGTGCCCTTGTCATCCGTCGACGGGGCGAGCGGGTGGGTGCCGATCCACACCTCGGCGACAGGACCGCCATCTGGCTCGTCCCCCAGGAAGCGGGGTATGTCAGCCGTCGATCCCCAGTCGTAGCCGCGGGACGCGTTGACGAGGCGGAACATCAGACCATCCTAGGGATGAGCGTCGACTACTTGTGCCGCGGCTTGCGGGACTTCTCGGCAAGCTTCTGCTCATAGGGGTTCTTCTCCCCGTCCCTACTTGTTCTCTTGGGGGCACCTCCCGCGGACGAAGTCCGTGGGGGATTTTCGTCGGTCTTCTTCGCGTACGGCTTCTTGGCATAGGGCTTCTTGGCCGACTGTGAGCTGCTCTGCTTCTTCTCGTACGGGCGCTTGCTGCCGTGCGACTCGCTCGTACGAGCGCGCGACGGCGCCGCTCCATCATCGAGCTGGAGCTCTATGAGCTTGCCCGAGATGCGGGTGTTGGCCAGTGCCTCGAACACCGCACTAGGGAGATCAGCGGGTAGCTCGACCAGCGAGTGATCGGTCAGCAGGGTGATTTTGCCGAAGTCGGACCGCTTGAGGCTGCCCTCGTTGGCAAGAGCACCGACGATCGCCGACGGGCCGATCTTGTGGCGCTTGCCGACCGACACGCGATAGACCGCGGAGCCTTCGGCGGGAAGACGATCGCTGCGGTCGAATCCGGCCGGCTTGCGACGCGGTCCACCGTCATCTGGCGCCCACGTGCGCTCGCGAGGCGCCGACTTGGGCGGATCGGGGCGAAGGAAGAACTCCTTGTCGGACTGGCTCATGATCGCCAATGCCGCGGCCGCGTCGGTCATCGAGACATCATTCTCGGCGACATACTCCTCGACCAGAGTGCGGAACGCATGGAACTGCGGCGACCCCATGCTCGATGTGATCGCCTGTGCGAAGCGTCCAGCCCGGCTCTCGTTGACCTCTTCGGCCGAGGGGACGGACATCTCCTCGACCGGACGGCCCGAGACCTTCTCGATCGCCGAGAGCATGCGGCGCTCACGTGGGGTCACGAACAGGATCGCTTCGCCGGTACGGCCCGCGCGGCCCGTACGGCCGATGCGGTGCACGTAGGCCTCGGTGTCGTGCGGGATGTCGTAGTTGATGACGTGCGTGATCCGCTCGACGTCGAGTCCGCGGGCTGCGACGTCAGTCGCGACGATGATGTCGATCGCACCGGACTTGAGCTGCGAGACGGTGCGTTCGCGCTGAGCCTGCACCAGATCGCCGTTGAGTGCGGCAGCGGAGTAGCCGCGGGCGCGCAGCTTGTCTGCGATCTCCTCGGTGGCGGACTTCGTACGGACGAAGACGAGCATGCCGTCGCCGGTCTCGACCTCGAGAAGGCGGGTCATGGCATCGAACTTGTGGTGGTGCGAGACCTGAATCCAGCGCTGTCGGACTGTCGTCGTCGACGTCGTCGCCTTGGGCGTCGCGATATCGACGGGATCGTGGAGGTATTTCTTGGCCAGCGAACGGATCTGCTTGGGCATCGTTGCCGAAAACAGCGCGACCTGCTTGTATTCCGGAGTGTCGGCGAGGATCCGCTCGACGTCCTCAGCGAAGCCCATGTTGAGCATCTCGTCTGCCTCATCAAGGACGAGGTACTCCAGTGAAGTCAGGTCGAGGCTGCCGCGTTCGAGGTGGTCGATCACGCGACCCGGGGTGCCGACGACGATGTGCGCCCCCTTCTGCAGTCCCTGGAGCTGGAAGCCGTAGCCCTGTCCGCCGTAGACCGGGAGCACCCGAAGGCCGGGGAGGTTGGTCGCATACGCCGCAATGGCCTCACAGACCTGGAGCGCAAGCTCACGGGTCGGGGCCAGGACGATCGCCTGGGTCTTGCGGTTGGTGGGGTCGATGCGCTGCAAGATCGGCAGCGCGAACGCGGCGGTCTTGCCGGTGCCGGTCTGAGCCAGACCCACAACGTCCTTGCCCTCGAGCAGGGACGGGATGGCTCGTTCCTGGATTGGTGTCGGCGTCTCGTAGCCCAGGGAAGACAACACGCGTACGAGCGGTTCGATCAATCCGAGGTCTGCGAACGTCGGGGATTCGCGAACCTCGTCGTCAGTCATAGGGACAAGGTTATCGGTGCAACACCGAATGCAACGAATGCT
>JAKFCR010000117.1:0-7300 GCA_036676545.1 Aeromicrobium sp.
CTTCTTGCGGTAGGAGTTGATGTAGGTGTTGGTCAGGATGCGGTAGAGCCACGCCTTGAGGTTGGTGCCCGGCGTGAACTGGTGAAAAGCGGTGAAAGCCTTGGCGAAGGTCTCTTGGACCAGGTCCTCGGCATCGTGCGGGCTGCGGGTCATGCGCAGCGCTGCGGAGTAGAGCTGATCGAGGAAGGGCAGCGCATCGGCCTCGAAACGCGCTTGGCGCTGCTCCGGGGTCTCGGTGCTGCGCGGATCGGCGTCAGCTGGGCTTGCAGGGGTGACTGTCATTGCGTCCCAGCCTACTCCGGGAGTCGGACGGTCACGCAGTGGAGTGATGGTCGCCACGCTGCGTTCGGCACATGTCTGCATACCTCGTAGAACGACCTGCGTGTGCTTGCTATTCCGCCGGAAGCGGCACGATCAGCTCGGGCCCGTTGTTCTTGACGTTGTTGACCTCCGCCGACACCGGAAAGGCGTCGAGACGGCCCGGTGCGGCTGGAATCAGCAGCTCAAGCAGCTCTTCGGTCGCGTGCGGGGCTGGATCAAGCCACGCGTCATAGCCCTCTGGTTCGACGAAGAGCGGCATGCGGTCGTGCAGGTGGCCCAGCTCGTCTTCAGCCGTGGTGGTGATGATCGTGTAGCTGATCACCCACTCATCGTCCTCGCGGTTCTTCCAGAACTCGTAGAGACCGGCCATCGCCAGGATCGACCCGTCCTTGGGCGTGATGTAGAACGGCTGCTTGGGGGTCTTCTTGCCGTCGATGGGCTCTCTGGCGTACCACTCGAAGTATCCGTCAGCGGGTATGAGCGCCCGGCGCTTGCCGAAGGCCTTCTTGAACGCCGGCTTCTCCGCAATCGTCTCCGACCGCGCGTTGATCATCCGGTTGCCGATCGACTGGTCCTTGGCCCAGCTCGGGATGAGGCCCCACTTGGCCGTCAGCAGCTCGCGCAGCGGACGATCAGCGCTGGCTTCTTCGGGTGCGCGACCGATCAGAATCGGTGCGAGCTTGGTCGGCGCCATGTTGTAGTCGGCCTCGAGCTCGACGAACGAGTTGACGAGGTCGACCTCGAAGGCCTGGTTGAGCGATGCCGAGGTCTGGGTTGTCGCGTAACGCCCGCACATACAGCAAGACTGCCACGCAGCGGTGACAACTAGGCGGTCAGAGCAGCGAGCGTCGAGGCGATGCCGTCGGAGGTGCTCGGCAGGTGCTCGACCCACAGGCGTACCTGTGACTCGTCTCCCAGCACCTGCTCGAGCATCATCGCCAACAGTCGCACCGTCACAGCGTCTGCGCGCTCGATCCCAGCGAGCGCCGCAAATCGCCGCGGGGACAGCTGCGCGATGGTCTCGTCTCCCACGTAGACCATGCGCATTGCCTCAGCGACCTCAAGTGATCGAAGTTCCTGCTCCAGCTCGTTTCCAGGATCCAGACGCGGCAGCTCCACCACCACCAAAGCGTGCGTGTCCGCAGCCCGCTCGCCGTCCCGCTCGGCCCCCCGATAGACGTCGCCGAGCCGGGAGCGGACATGCGGAACCGTCGACAACGAAGTCAACGGGTGCTCGCACGATGCATCCACCTGGTGCAACAGAGCCTCCTCGACCCATGCCAGTGCTGCAGCACGGACCGTCGCGAACGAAGGCTCTCCGTCGGCGTGCGCGCGCTCCACGTGGTCCAGGACCTCGTGGAGCGGCACGCCCATCTGTGCTGCACGCGCTCCCACCTCGCGTGCAACAACAGCAATGTCTGATCCACCGTCGCGGACGGCGTGCTCCAGAGGTACGAAGCTCATACCCGAGTTGAACATCGTGTCCCTCCTTCGCTCGATCGGACATGTATGAGACGACCGAGCACCCGACCTATGACGCGGGTTCTCAACGGAACTTTCGAGAGATTTCGTCGTTGTGTTTCCCGGAGGTCAACTCGTCGTGACAGACATGCTCAGCACCACAGCGGAGTCAACCGACGCTGACCTCATTGCTGCGGTCCGCGCCGGTGACACGGATGCGTACGGATTGCTGTTCGAACGGCACCGTCAAGCGGCCTCTCGGCTCGCCGGGCACCTGGTGCCCGGCCCCGACGCCGATGACCTGGTTTCCGAATCCTTTATCCGCGTCCTCGGCGTGCTCCAGGCGGGCAAGGGCCCCGATGAGTTCTTCCGCGCCTACCTGCTGAGCTCGATCCGACGCCTTCACCTTGACCGCATCCGCGGCAGCAAAAAGGTCAAGACAACTGACGACGAAGCAGAGCTCGACCGCGCGGTCGAGTTCGTCGATCCCACGACGATGCGATTCGAACGCAGCGCAGCCGCCGATGCCTTCGGGTCGCTGCCCGAACGCTGGCAGCTCGTGCTCTGGCACCTCGACGTGGAGGGGCAGAAGCCGGCCGAGATCGCGCCGATGCTCGGAATGAGCGCCAACAGCGTCTCGGCGCTCGCCTACCGCGCCCGCGAAGGACTCCGCCAGGCCTACCTCCAGAGCCACCTCGCTCCGCAGCTGCACGCAGGTTGCCGCAAGACGACCAGTCAGCTCGGCGCATACGTACGCAAGGGGCTGTCGGCCCGCGACTCCCACGCGGTCGAGGATCACCTCGACGGGTGCAGTCGGTGCACCGGCCTCTACCTCGAGCTTGCCGAGGTCAACTCCAACCTCTCCGGCATCCTCGGTCCGGCCATCCTCGGCTCGGCAGCCGCTGGCTACATTGCAGCCACCAGCGCTGCGGCGGCCGTGGGCATCGGTACGGCGCTGAGCCTTACGGGCACGGCAGCCCAGGTAGCCCGCGTCGCCGCGCTTCCGGTCAAGGCCGTGACCGCCGGTGCGGCAGGTGTCGCCGGCGCTGGAGCCCAGGGCATCGTCGCAGCGACCGTCGTGGCCGGGCTTGCAACTGCAGGCACCGTCGCCGTCGCCACCGACTTCGGCGGGGTGACGAGCTCAAACTCGGCCAGCCCGTCTGCTGCCCCACAGGTCACGCCCGACGCGACTGCCCAGACTGAGACCTCACCGGAGCTCGTCGAGCTGACACCCGGCTTGGAGCCCGAGGACGAGCTCGTGGCCCTGCCCGAACCCACCGACACCCCGGCCGTCGAGCCAGGAGTGCCGACCGTCGAGCCGACCGCGGATGTCGTCGAGCCCGACCCCTTGCCGACCCCAGACGTCACCGAAGCAGAACCGCCCCCGCCGCCTCCACCGCCTCCACCGCCGAAGCCGACCGACTACGGAATCGCCTCCGTCGCGATCACGAATGACGACTCGCTGTTTCAGCATCGCTACACGATCGGGATCTCAGCCGCGACCGACGAGCCCTCGATCGCCCGTGACGTGACGGTCCGGATCGCGTTCCGTCGCAGCACGATCTTCCGAGGCGTGGTCAGCCCGGGCTGGGCCTGCGGCGACGCCGTACGCAACCAACGACTCATGACTCTCACCTGCACCAAGAAGCTTCCCGCAGGGGACGGCGCGACGTTCATCGCGAAGGCCCGAGGGTTGGGTCAGTCCGGGGTCATCTCCGTCGCGTCGCCTGAGGACCCGAATCCCGCCAACGACTCACGGGCGTTCCGCGCACCGCTCTGGCTCCCGCTGTAGTCACGCCGAGGTGCGGTTGTGCACGCGTCGGGTATGAATGAAGCATGACCCTCCTGCGAATTGCAGCTCGCCCGATGCTCGCGTCTATGTTCGTCTATGGCGGCGCGATGGCGCTCAAGGATCCGGGCCCGCGAGCCAAGAAAGCGCAGCCAGTCGCTGATGCGATCAAGCGGATTGCTCCCGAGCTTCCGGTCAACGGCTCCAACTTGGCGCGCTTCAACGGCGGCGTGCAGCTGGTGGCCGGCGCCGCGCTGGCGACCGGCCGGCTTCCGCGCCTATCGGCATTGGTCCTGGCTGGCACGATGCCGCCAACGACGTTCGTCGGACACCCCTATTGGAACGAGACGGATCCCGTCGTCAGGGCCAACCAGCGCGTCCACTTCTTCAAGAACATCTCGATGATCGGCGGGCTGCTGATGGCCACGCTCGATCCTGATCCGCACAAAAAGTTCATCGGCCGCCGCGCGAAGGACAAGGTCGTCGAGACCGCGTCGTCCGTGGCAGGGCAGATAGAACACCTTCGCAGCTAGTCCCGCCGATAGGCTGGGGGTGATGAACGCACCCTTGCCATGGCTCGCGCCCTACCGCGACGCGCCCGTGATCGGCGAGGTGCTCGTACCCGGGTCGAAGTCGCAGACCAACCGAGCACTGATCCTCGCCGCCCTCGGCGACGGCCCCTCGGTACTGACCCGCCCTCTGCGTTCTCGTGACACGACGCTGATGGCCGACGCCCTGATTGCCCTCGGCGCCACGATCGAGCGCGATGGCATGGTCTGGACCATTACTCCCGCAGCACTCGACCACGCGAGGGCCGCCACCGTCGACTGCGGCCTGGCCGGCACCGTGATGCGGTTCGTGCCCGCCGTTGCCGCGCTGACGAGCGCCGATGTCACGTTCGACGGTGATGAGCACGCCCGCGTACGCCCCATGGCCACGACGATCTCGGCCCTTCGCGGTCTGGGTGTCGAGATTGACGACGAGGGCCGCGGCTCGCTGCCGTTCGTCGTGCATGGCTCGGGCAGGGTCGCCGGTGGACCGCTAGAGATCGACGCGTCGTCGTCGAGCCAGTTCGTCTCGGCGCTGCTGCTTGCCGGCGCGCGATTCGACAAAGGCCTCAAGCTGCAGCACGTGGGTGACTCGCTGCCGTCGATGCCGCACATCGAGATGACCGTCAACGAGCTGCGCAAGCGCGGGGTTGAGGTCGACGACAGTCAGCCCGATCGCTGGGTGGTTGCACCTGGACCGATCTCAGCGCTCGATGACGAGATTGAGCCGGATCTCTCCAATGCCGGCGTCTTCATCGCCGCAGCACTGGTCACCGGCGGCAGCATCCGCATACGCAATTGGCCCGAGCAGACCGATCAGGCCGGTGACGCCTGGCGCACGATCGTCGGGGAATTCGGCGCGACCGCCGTACGCGATGGCGCCGACCTGGTCTTCACCGCAGGGCCCACGCTCAACGGCGTCGAGCTCGATCTGCATGACGTCGGCGAGCTGACTCCCGTGGTCGCCGCGATGGCTGCATTGGCCGACGGACCGTCACGACTCACCGGTGTCGCCCACCTGCGCGGACACGAGACAGATCGTCTGGCGGCGCTGGTCACCGAGATCAACCGGCTCGGCGGGGATGCCGAGGAGCTTGAGGACGGCATCGCGATCCGTCCTCGCCCAATGCACGCCGAGACGTTCAAGACGTACGACGATCACCGGATGGCCCATGCGGCCGTGGTGCTCGGACTCCGAGTGGAGGGCCTGATGGTCGAGAACGTCGTGACGACCGTCAAGACCTATCCCAATTTCGCGCCGGTCTGGGAACGGCTCATGACCACATGAGGCCCACTCCATGGTGAGGGAGCGGGACGACGAGCACGACAAGTTCGACCGGCCAAAGCGCCGGACGAAGCCTCGTACGAAGGACCGCCCCAACTACGACGACGCGGCGATTGCCCGGGTCGTGACGATCGACCGTGGCCGCTACACCGTCACCCTCGACGACCGCACGATCACCGCGATGAAGTCGCGCAACCTCGGCCGCAAGGGAGTCGTCGTCGGTGACGAGGCACGGGTTGTCGGCGACACCAGCGGCGACGAGGGATCACTGGCCCGCATAGTCGAAGTCCTCCCCCGCCGTACGGTTCTGCGTCGATCGGCAGACGACGATGACCCGATCGAGCGCATCATCGTTGCCAACGCTGACCAGCTCGTCATCGTCGCAGCGCTCGCAGATCCGCCCCCACGTGCTGGCCTGATTGATCGTTGCCTGGTTGCCGCTTTCGATGCGGGCATGGAGCCTCTCGTCTGCCTGACCAAGGCAGATCTCGGCAAGCCCGACGAGATCCTGGCGCTGTTCGAACCACTCGGCGTACGCGTCGTCGTGACGCAGCAGGGCGGCGACCTCGACGCCGTACGCGAAGTGTTGCGTGACCGTACGAGCGTGCTGGTCGGCCACTCCGGCGTCGGCAAGTCGACGCTGGTCAACGCGCTCGTGCCCGACGCCCGCCGGTCGGTGAGCTACGTCAATGCAGTGACCGGGCGAGGTCGCCATACATCCACCTCAGCGATCTCGTTGGAGCTGCCGTTCGGCGGCTGGATCATCGACACCCCGGGAATCCGATCGTTCGGTCTGGCGCATGTCGAGATCGACCAGCTGATCAAGGCGTTCCCGGACCTGCAGGACGCCGCACGCGACTGCCCGCGCGGTTGCCTCCACTCCGCAACAGAGCCCGAGTGCGCACTCGACGTCGCCGTGGCTGAAGGCACCATCCCGAACGAGCGGCTCGTGTCGTTTCGGCGCATCCTTGCCAGCATGAACACCAAAGACGTCTACTGACTGTCGCTACGGCAATTCCCCGCCTGAACGCCGTACTCTGAGGGCCATGGCTCACTCGTACAACGACGACCTGCGCCTCGCTCACGTACTCGCCGACAGCGCTGACAACCTGTCGATGGATCGGTTCGGCTCGATCGACCTCCAGGTCTCGACCAAGCCCGACATGACGTACGTGACCGAGTCCGACGAGGCCGTCGAAGCGACCATCCGTCGCACGCTCAAGTCCGCCCGCACCCGTGACGTCGTGCTCGGCGAAGAACAAGGTGAGGAAGTGGGCACCTCAGGCCCTGGTGGTCGCCGCTGGATCATCGACCCGATCGACGGCACCGCCAACTTCGTGCGCGGCGTGCCCATCTGGGCAACGCTGATCGCGCTCGAAGAAGACGGCGAGATCGTCGCCGGCTGCGTCTCAGCACCCGCACTCGGTCGTCGATGGTGGGCCAGCAAGGGCACCGGCGCCTACACCGGCAAGTCACTCATGTCGTCGCGCGAGATCTTTGTCTCGCGCGTCACCGAGCTCGAGAACGCCTCACTCTCATACGCGTCACTCGGCGGCTGGGATGCGATCGGCAAGACCGACGCGTTCGCCGCCCTGATGAGGCGTTGCTGGCGCACCCGCGCGTACGGCGACTTCTTCTCCTACATGTTGCTCGCCGAAGGCGCCGTCGACATCGCCGTTGAGCCCGAGCTCAAGGTGTGGGACATGGCTGCCCTCGACATCATCGTGCGCGAGGCGGGCGGGTCGTTCACCAGCCTGGCCGGTAAGCCGGGTCCGTGGGGCGACAACGCGCTCGCGACGAACTCGCGGCTGCACGATGCCGCGATGGCGTATGTCGGCCACTTCCCTGACACAGAACCACCCGAGCCGTCGTGGGACGACGAGCCAGAGCCTGGCC
>JAKFCR010000118.1:0-5243 GCA_036676545.1 Aeromicrobium sp.
TTCGAGACCACCAACGGCTACAAGACGCGCGAGTTCGACGATGTCATCGACGAGGTGCGTGGCTTCTTCGAGGTGCACCGCAGCCTCGGCACCTGGCCTGGAGGCGTTCACGTCGAGCTCACCGGTGACGACGTCACCGAGTGCGTTGGCGGCGGCGCCAAGCTGTCGGCCGAAGGTCTTGCGCACCGCTACGAGACGCTCTGCGATCCCCGCCTCAATCGCGCCCAGAGCCTCGAGCTGGCGTTCCTGGTCGCCGAAATGCTGTCAGGCGCCTGAGCCTCGCTCTAAAGCACCTGATGGACAGGCTTCGTACGGCCTGACGACTCGGCGAGGATCATCGCGCCGAGCACGATCGTGCCGCCGATCGCAACTCGCCAGCCCAGCGTCTCGCTGCCGAACAGCACGGCGAAACCTGCCGCGAACACCGGCTCCATCGTCATGAGCAACGCTGCGCGGGCGGCGTCGAGCTGGCTCTGTGCCCAGGTCTGCGCGAGCATCGCGAGTGCGCCGGCGGCCAAGGCCATGTAGACGACCGCGATCCAGTCACCGGACGTGTGGGGGAGCGTGATCCCTCCGGGCGCCGCCACCACGAAGCAGATCGCCGAGATGACACCCATCTGGACGGTTGCCATCGCGAAGGCATCCTTCGACGTCGACCACCTCGAGAGCACGACGATGTGCACCGCGTACAGGATCGCGCTGACCAACGTGATGGCCTCGCCGAAGCCGACCGCGAACCCACGCAGGGACAGGATCGCCAGACCCGCGGTCGCCATGGCGACGGCAATCCACACCGTGCGACTGATGCGTATGCCGAACGCCAACGACGCGAGTACGGGCGTCGCCACGACGTAGAGGCCGGTGATGAATCCTGAGATGCTGGCATCGGTGTGCCCGAGACCGGTCGTCTGCATGATCTGCGCCACGCCATAGATGCCGCCGGCGTAGACGCTCTTGCGCAACATGCCGGGCTGCAGGCGACCGATGGCCTTCGGCGCGATGAGTACGAGGGCGAAGAACGCGATCGCGAACCTGATGGCCAGGAAGTCAGCCGCTGGTACGCGATCCAGCAGGTCCTTGATCAGGAAGAACGTCGATCCCCACATGGCAGTGACCGACAGCAGAGCTGCCGCAGCAAGACGAGGTCGCATCGTCAGAACGAAGAGATGTTGACGATGCTTCCGCGGGGGGCCTTCTTGCCTCCGGCAGGGCTCTGTGACTTGACGGTGTAGTTGGTCCCCGGAAATGCCCGGACCTCGAAGCCCGCATCTTCCAGGGCCGCGGTTGCCTTGGCCTTGGTCATGCCGACGACCTTGGGTACGACGACGAGATCCGGGCCCTTGGAGACGACCAGGTTGATGGTGTCGCCCTTGAACTTGGTGCCGTCTCGCGGTGACTGGGAGATCACGATGCCCTTGTCGACGTCGTCGCTGAACGACTCCGTGATCTCGACCTTGAAGCCGTCTTCCTTGAGCGCCTTCTCGGCTTCCTCAGCTGCCTTGCCGGTGTAGTCGACGACCTTGATCGGCTTCTTGCCCTTGCTGATGTAGAGATCGACTGAAGTGTCGCGCTTGAGGTCGTCGGTCGCAGCGATTCCGATGGCGCCGATGACGCGGTTCTTGGCGACCTTCTCGTCGAACTTCGACTTCGTCTCACCCACTGTGAGGTCGATGGCACTCAGGGCAGCCGTTGCTTCAGCCAATGTCATGCCCTTGAGGTTCTTGGGCAGGCGCACGCGGTCAGGGCCCTTGGAGATGATCGCGTTGATGGTCCCGCCCGGCAGGATTTTTTCGCCCGGCCCCGGGTCGGTCGACATCACGACACCACTGGCGTACTCCTCGGAGAACTCGACGCCTGCGACCTTGAAGTCGAATCCGAGACTCTCCGCGTTCTCCTTGGCTGCTGCTTCGGCGGTGCCGACCAGCTGGGGCGTCGAGTCGTAGCGACCGATGCCGATGTACCACCCGAGCAGCGTCGCGAGCAGGGTCATGACGATGGCCAGGACGAGCAGGTTGCGACCGCGCTTGGAACGGGGCTCCTCGGCGCGCATCTGCCTGTAGTCGTCGGACGAGACTGGCGGAAGCAGGCCTGCCTTCAGCGGTTGTACGGGAGCGTTCGCCGCTCGATCCCACTGAACGGTCGGCTCGGCGGGAGGACGTACGGCTTGGGTTGCCTCGGAGTCGCCGGCGTTCATCGTGACGGCACCGCGTTTGACGAACTCCGTGGGCTCGCCGTCTGCGTCGGTGATCCGAGCGCCGGGAAGCAGGTCAGCGACCAGCTCCGGATCGTCATCCATGCCTGCGGTGAGAGAGCGCTGCACCGACCGAAGCTGCTGAAGAAGCACCCGGGCGTCGGTCGAGCGCTGGTCGCGATCGCGCACCGTCGCTCGCCGCACGAGCGCATCGACGTACGGCGGTATGTCGCGCTGCAGCTCAGACGGATTGCCGATGTCTTCGTGTACGTGCTTGTAGGCGACCTGGATGGGGGACTCGCCAGAGTGCGGTTTGACCCCGGTCAGCATCTCGTAGAGCATCGCGCCGCACGCATAGACATCGGAGCGGGCGTCTGCGCCCTCGTTCACGACGATCTCGGGTGCGAGGTACGAAACCGTGCCGATAAGGGTGCCGCCGGTCGCCGTCGTGGCGGCACTGACAGCGCGAGCCAGACCGAAGTCGGCGACCTTGACCTCACCGCTCGGGGTGATCAGGACGTTCTCGGGCTTCACATCGCGGTGGATGATGTGCGCGGCATGGGCGGCAGACAGCGCGATCAGGATCTGCTCGAGCAGTTCGAGTGCGCGGTAGGGCGGCATGGGCGCCTCTTCGCGCATGATGTCGCGCAAGGTGCGGCCCGGCACGTACTCCATGACGAGGTAGGTGACTTCGCCGTCCATTCCCTGGTCGAACACCGACACGACATTGGGGTGGTTGAGCTTGGCGGCGGACCTGGCCTCGCGGTGGAATCGCTCGGTGAACTGGCGGTCGTCGCCGAGTCCGTGGTGCATGACCTTGATCGCGACGGGTCGGTCGAGCCGCTGGTCCGTCGCCCAGAACACGCTTGCCATGCCGCCGCGCGCGATGCGCTTGCCGATCAGGTAGCGGTCATTGAGGACGCGACCGATCAGGGCTTCGTCGCCCGTCATCACCACGCCAGTCCTCCTCGACCCCGGACCATGCGGTTCCGTAGAGGGTTGATTCTAGTTGCTTGTCCACAAGGATCGGGCCATGGCATCCGTGTCCGCGCGGTGGTGTCCTGCGCTCTGGTCAGCGCGAATGAGTAACGATGGACCCATGAGCCGTCGAATGGTGGTCGCCGTCGTGATCGGCATCGTGGGTCTCGCGCTCATCAGGCAGTACGGCAGCACGGACAACTCACCGACTCCACAGCCGACGGCAACGGCATCAGCGCCCAGCTCGATCGGATCGCTCCCGCAGGAGGCCGTCGACACGATTGCGCTCATTCAGAGTGACGGTCCGTTCCCGTATCGGCAGGATGGTTCCGTGTTCATGAACCGCGAACGGCGACTGCCTGCGCACGAGCGGGGCTATTGGCGGGAGTACACCGTGCCGACGCCGGGGGAGTCCGATCGCGGAGCACGGCGGATCGTTCACGGCGAGGGCGACGAGTACTACTACACCGACGACCACTACGGATCGTTCACCCGAGTCCACCCACCGAAGCTGGTGAAATGATGACCGCCTCGTACGCATCGTTGCTCGAAGGCTCGACCTCGACAGGGCTGTTCAGCTGGCGCGGCGACCCCGACCGAGATCTGGTGGGAGAGGCCGAGTCGGCTGGATGGCGCGCGTTGCACCTCGACACGACGGACGTGCACTCAGTCGAAGCGTTCTATGACGAGGTCACCACCGCGTGGGAACTGCCGTCGTGGTTCGGTCGCAATCTCGACGCACTGTTCGACGTGCTCGGAGATCTCACCGTGACCCCGCTGGTTCTCGTTTGGGATGGCCTGCGCGAGCTTTCGGCGATCGACCCGACGCAGGCTGCGGCAGTGCTCGACGTCCTGCGCGACGCCGTCGGACAGGCGGCGTCATTTGCCGTGATCGTTCGCGACGACTTGGGAGTCAGCGAGTTCGACGGGTTGCTGTGAGCGCCAGGGGCCCGAGGATCTCGCGTGCCTCGGGTCCGAGGGCAGCGAGTGCCGACTCAGCCTGATCCTCGAGTCGAGCAATGTCGGCCTCGACTGCCGCGAGGGCACCCGAAGACTGAATCAGCTCTCGTACGTCACCGATTCCGTCAGCGGTCCCGAGCTGTTCGTGGAGCAAGGTGCGACCGGCGTCGTCGGTCAGCTCGGACGTACGCGCGATGAGTACCGTCCGCTTGCCCTCACGCAGGTCATCGCCAGCAGGCTTGCCGGTCACGGAGGGGTCGCCGTAGACGCCGAGCACGTCATCACGCAGCTGAAATGCCTCGCCGAGCGGCAAGGCCACCTCGCTCAGGCCAGCGATCAGGTCGGGCTCTGCGCCGGCCAGAGCGGCACCAATGTGGAGCGGACGCTCGACGGTGTACTTGGCAGACTTGTAGCGGACAACCTTCATGGCCTCATCCACTGACAGCGACGGCCGAGTCTGCCCGACGACGTCGAGGAACTGGCCCGCAACGACCTCCGACTTGCACAGGTCGAGGAAGCGGCGCGCGTTGCCGAGGTTGGCGACCATCGAGGGCGAGTCCAGAACTGCTCGAGTCAGCATTTCATCGCACCAGGACAGCATGAGGTCGCCGAGCAGCACTGCGGTTGAGAGCCCGAAACCCTCGGCGTCGCCGGACCTGTTCTCCGTACGGTGCCGTGTCTCGTACTCGCGATGGATGCTGGGCCGGCCACGCCGCGTGTCGGAGCCGTCCATCAGGTCGTCGTGCACCAAAGCACTCGCCTGAAGCCATTCCAATGACGCGGCAGCAGTGACGAAACCAGGGTCATTGGGTGCACCGCCGGCGATGAGCCAGCCGGCGTTGCAGAACTGTGGTCGCAAGCGTTTGCCACCCACGACGAAACCGAGTGCCGAATCTGCGAGCTCGCCGAGGTCGGGCCCCAGCTCGGCGAGGAGGGGCCGCTGACGATCGACGAACGAGACAAGTGCCACATCGACTTGAGTCCGGAATTCGGGATCGTCTGCGCGTGCGGTCACATGTCGGACGATACCGTTGGGTCATGCCCGCCGATGATCGCTCCTTCCTCGAAGTCCTGCGCGGACCCAACCCGACGACCTCGTTCGAGTTCTTCCCGC
>JAKFCR010000119.1:0-5493 GCA_036676545.1 Aeromicrobium sp.
GCGGAACTCGGGCGCCATCGTGGGGCCCGTTGCTCCGTGCGACTTCTCGCTGCCGTCGTGCTCGGCACCCTCGGCTGAGGCGTGCTTGCTGGCGTTCTTCTTCTCCAACGCCTCGCGGAACTTCGCCTTCAGGTCGGACTCGCCGCCCTCTTGCTTGCCAGCGCCCTTCCGGGCCGGAGCGGCCTTCTTGCCGGGCGCACTCTTCTTCGCGTTCTTCTTGGCAGCCATGGCTCCACCCTATGCCTTCCCCTTCGAGCAACACAGTGTGGTGTGATCGATCCATGAGCGACGACTGCCTGTTCTGCGGCATCATCGCCGGCGCGGTCGACGCGCACCTGGTGCTTGATGAGGAGCATGTCGTCGGCTTCCTCGACGTACGGCCGGTGTTCAAGGGTCACGTGCTCTTGGTCCCCCGCCAGCATCTCGTCACCCTCGCCGATCTGCCCGAGGACCTGATGGTGCCTCTCTTCGACGCTGCCAAGCGCGTCGGCAACGCCCTCACCTCAGGTCTGGGCGCCCAGGGAACCTTCGTCGCGATGAACAACGTGGTCTCGCAGAGCGTCGCTCACCTGCACGTTCATGTCGTGCCGCGGACGAAGGGCGACGGACTGCGTGGCTTCTTCTGGCCGCGTACGAAGTACGCAGATGGCGAGGCCGAGCAGCACGCCGCCACGATTCGCGACGCCCTCACTCGCTGAGCCGCAGCTGCGACGTCGCCTCCGAGACGATCGTGGTCTGCGAGCTCCATCCTGGTGGCGCTATCGCGAGCGAGACGGTTCGCTCGATCCGAACATGTACCTCGTCTTCAGATGCCGTCACAGTGACATCGCCGACCTCACCGCCCGACGCGGCGACATAGCTGGCCACGAGTCGCCGGGCCTCCGCCGGATCGAGCCGTACGGAGTCGTCAGCGCCATGCCGATAGAACGCCTCCTCGCTCAGACCGTCCGCTGCCGCCAGGGCAGCACCATCAGTCAGGTTGTCCAGCTCCTGACGCTGCAGAAAGGCGGCTGACGAGTTGATCACGACGACCGCGAGCAGACCAAGCAGAACGAAGAAGCCGATCGTCATGACGGTGATCTGACCACGCTCGCGGTTCACGGGGCCGCCCGGAAGCTGCCGTACGGCTCGGTATGAACGCTGTCGACCACGATGCCGCCGAGCTGTGTGCCCAGCGCACTCGGCGTCAACGGCAGCGGTTGAGTTGTGCTGATTCGAACTCGAACGGACGACCCCGGCTGAAGGCAATCGGACGGGGCCGGGAGGCACGAGATCTGCACTGAGGCGTTGTGAAGGGCTTGATCGTCGAGCGCGATGTTGGCAGCGATACGCGCCCGCCGTTCGCCGGTCGCAACATCTGGTGACTGAATGAATGCCCGGGCGGCCGCTCGGCTCGCCGTTGAGACACCGAACGAAGCGCGCTGCGTATCGAACACCGCGATCAAGACATATACGAACGGCACGAGCAGCAAGATCGTCAGCCACACGAACTCGACCGACGCCGTGCCCTCCGAGCCCCGTTTCACGGCGCCACCTCGCGTACGGCATGACCGCGAACCGTCAGAGAGACCGATGGACCAAACAGACCGAGCGCGGGAACCCGCGTGCGAACCACCACTTCCGAACCCGCCACTCCACCGACGGTCGTCCAGGAGGCTGACACATCGCCCGCGTGTTGGTCCGCCAGCGCCGTGCGAATGATGGCCCGGGCGCGGGCCGCGCCGTCCTCGGGTGTGGCGCCGAGCGGTGCCGCGGCGCGAGCGCCTTCGGAGGCGGCGGACGAAAGCGTGTTGCGCACGTGCAGAACCAGACCCAGCTGCGCGATGCCCAGCACCAGCGGGACGAGCAACATCATCACCAGTACGAAGTCGACGACAGCGCTGCCGACGTCGCCCCGCGCGCGCATGGTCAGCCTCCGACAGAAGACAGCGCCTGCTCGAGCATCTGGCGGAGCTGCGGGCCTGCGACGGCACCCAGCACGGCGACAATGCCTGCGCTCATCACCGTGATCATGACCCAGCCAGGGACATCGCCCCGGTCGTCATGGCGTGAGCCCAGCTTCCTCAGTAGTCGCTCCATTTTCTCCTCATCTCTCGGTCACATTCCAGAAGTCAGGTGGAGGCCGATGTATCCCGGGAAGAACGCGAACACGATCGTCACCGGCAGGATCAGGAAGACAACGGGGATCATCATGGCGACCTCCTTGCGGCCACCTACTTCCATCAGCTCGCGTCGCCCGGACTCGCGTACATCTGCCGCCTGCGCGTGCAGGACGTCAACCAGCGGGGTGCCCCGTTCGACCGCGATCGCGAGTCCCTCGGCAAATCTCGCGATACTCCCAACGCCCGTCCTCGCCGCGAGTCCGTCGAAGGCGACCGCGATGGGTGTCCCGGTGCGGATGTCCGCGAGCACCCGGCCCAGCTCGTGCGACAGATGACCATGGCAGACCCGCATGACTCGTTCCAGGCCGGCGACCGGACTCTCCCCCGCCGCAACGGCCAGTGCAAGCAGATCTGCGACGACCGGGAATTCGGCCCGCATCTGCTCCTCGCGAGCCCGGACCTGACCTGACAGATGGTTATCGCACCACAGCACCCCACCGACGAGGCCAACAAGGCACACCACCAGCAGCGCGGGTACGGCGGCGCCACGCGTCGACCACAGCAACAGGGAGATCGCGACTCCGACGGCCAAACCGGCCGCACCCCAGGTGACCTGACGGATGCGGAACTCATCGACTGACATCGAGGATCCCAGTCGTACGAGTCGACGCGACACGCTCGCGGTTCCACCGACGATGTCCCCAATCACCTCGCCGGCCCGGCGAACACTCGGCCCGAAGACGGCACCGACGACACCCGTGGGAGCGATTGCCGGGGCATGAGGATGGACATCACGCAAATAAGGGAGAACCCGATGATCGAGGGCGGGGCGCCGGGCTCGCAGCCAGCCCGAGACCAGAAGCACAGCCCCTGTGGACGCAAACAGCCCTACCAGTGCCCCACTCATGCCAGGATCCTCTGCTCGGTCGGCAACCGCCCTATCCACATCATCAATCGGTAGGCGACGGCACACAGCACTGCGCCAGAGCCGAGCACCACCAATCCGGTCGTGGTCGCGAACCGCTGGATCACCTCGCCCTGGAAGCTCATGAAGAGCACAACCAGCCACGGCGCTGCCACTGCCAGCCGTGCACCGTTCACGGTCCACGACTGACGCGACTCGAGCTCGCCGCGCGTACGGAGGTCGTCTCGAAGGAACCCGGACAGGGCACGCAGCATCCGGCCGAGATCACCGCCGCCCACCTCGCGGGCTATGCGCAGCGCTTCGACGACTCGGTCGCCGGTGGGATCGGCCAGGCGCACCTTGAGCCGATCAAGCGACTCATGGAAACGGCCCGTCGCCTGGTAGTCACGTCCGAACTGCTGGAATGGCGCCCGCAGACCCTCCGGGCCGCGGTCCCCGAGCTGCATCAGCGCCTCAGGTAGGGACAGTCCCGCTCGGACGGCTGACGACAGGTTGTCGACGACATCCGGCCACAGCGCCGCGTGCTCACGCAGGCGTCTCGACGCGCGGCCCCGCAGAACCGCGAGCGGCAGCCACGCCGCCATCAGTCCGAAGACGATGCCGACCGCGAGCACACCGGAGACGCCAAGCATCACGAACGTTGCCAGCAGGAACGACCCGATGCAAAGCGCAACGATCTGCGGAGGCGAGACGCCCTCGGCCCCAGCCGCCGAGAGCAACGAGGTCAGACGATTCGTCCGGCGCATCGACCGCCGCCGGGGCCTCGACGCCGGAGCGGTAAACGCGACCATCATCAACAGAACGCCAACACCGAACACCAATCCGATCAGTGCACCCATCGACCGACTCCCAGAATCTCGTCGAGGTCAATGCCAACCAGCTCGTATGCGTCGCGCCGCAGCGGCGCACCATGGCCGCGTTCGAGTCGACCGGCGCGGCGTACGAACACCGGCTCCGACTCGATGAGCCCGTTCTCGACCCGCCCTGTCACGGTGGCGATCTCACGCACCGCCCGCGATCCATCAGAATCGATGCCAGTGTGGACCACCAGGTCGATCGAGGACGCCACGGTGGGTACGACGAACCGCGAGCCGATGTTCTCTCCTGCAAGCAGCGGCAGCGTGCACATCTTGACCAGCGCCTGTTTGGCTGAGTTGGCGTGAATGCTGGCCATACCGGGAAGTCCGGCGTTGAACGCCAGCAGTAGATCCAGGCACTCGGCCGCCCGTACTTCTCCGACGATGATGCGCGACGGTCGCATGCGGAGCGCTTCCTTGACGAGAGTCCGGAGGTCGATCCCACCGGTTCCTTCGAGACCCTCTTGCCGGGTCTGCATGGCCACCCAGTCGGGGTGGCCACATTGGAGCTCGAAGACCTCTTCGACCGAGATCAACCGCTGGAATCCGGGAATGGATGCGGCAAGACAGTTGAGCAGCGTGGTCTTGCCGGCTTGAGTGCCACCCGACACGACGATGTTGAGTCCGGCTCTGACGCTGGCGTCGAGGAATGCGGCGGCCTGCTGGTCAAGCGTCCCAAGAGTCACCAGGTCATCGAGGGTGTGAGCCCTGGCAACGAACTTACGGATGTTGACTGCCGCGAATCCGCGCGAGATGCCTTCGAGCACGACGTGCAGGCGATGACCGCCGGGCAACATCGCGTCGACGAAGGGCTGGCTGATGTCGAGCCTGCGTCCTGAGGAGGAGAGCATTCGCTCAACCAGCTCTCGCACCTGCTCGGCGGTCAGGATGACAGGCGTGAGCTCGTGCCTCCCGGCGCGCGCCACGAATACACGAGACGGCTCGTTGATCCAGACTTCCTCGACTGTCTCGTCGTCAAGGTAGGGCTGCAGCGGCCCAAAACCGGACACGTTGGCGACGATGTGACCGATGACGAGGTCGGGCTCGTCCAGCGGTCGTACAGCGCCGGTCAGGCTGCGGGAGTCGTGCTCTTCGATCACGTCGAGGGTTGCGCGGCGCACGGAATCGGTGTCCGTCTGCGGATCAATGCGGCGCTCGCGTATGAGATCTCGTACACGCTCGGCGAGCGCAGGTGCCTGCGAATCCACTCCCACTACCTCTTCCCCCGAAGAGTGCCGCTAGAAACGACGACTGTCGCAAGATCCTCGCCCAATCAGCGCGGGTTTGGGAAGGGCCTGCCAGCGATCATGTGGACGAAACAACTCACAGGAAGCTCACAGGCTGTTCACACCCCCCGCCTCAGGTGCTGGGCGAAACTGGGCAGATGACTCCTGCTCTGACCCGCGCCGACGGCTCACCATTGCGCGTGCTCGTCGTCGACGACGAGGTCAACATCGCCGAGCTGCTGCAGATGGCGCTCCGATACGAGGGCTGGGAGATCGAGACAGCCTTCACTGGTCGTACGGCCGTCGTAGCGGCCAAGGACTTCGCACCAGACGCAATCGTGCTCGACATGATGCTTCCCGACTTCGACGGCATGGAGGTGCTG
>JAKFCR010000120.1:0-1523 GCA_036676545.1 Aeromicrobium sp.
GCCGTTTAGTCCGAAGGAGACTGAATGTCATTGCGTCCCTATGAGGTCATGGTCATCCTTGACCCGGATCTCGAAGAGCGAACTGTCGCTCCCAGCCTCGACACCTACCTCAACGTCGTTCGCCAAGATGGCGGAACTGTTGAGAGCGTCGACGTATGGGGCAAGCGCCGCCTCGCGTACGAGATCAACAAGAAGTCTGAAGGCATCTACGCCGTCGTCCAGCTCCAGGCTGAGCCGGCCACGGTCAAGGAGCTCGACCGTCAGCTCACACTGAACGAGTCCGTCGTCCGTACGAAGGTCACGCGCCCCGACGTCAAGTGACCGTCTGCCCTGTGGACTACCCCTAACCGGATGTCGCAGGGCTGAGGTTCACTGAAACTCAGACATCCCACTTTCGAAAGGCTGCGCATCATGGCAGGCGAAACAGTCATCACCGTCATCGGCAACCTGACCGACGACCCGGAGCTCAAGTTCACTCCGTCGGGCGCCGCAGTTGCCAACTTCACCGTCGCTTCGACACCTCGTACGTTCGATCGTCAGACGAACGAGTGGAAGGACGGCGACGCACTGTTCATTCGCTGTGCCGCATGGCGCCAGCTCGCCGAGAACTGTGCAGAGTCGCTGCAGAAGGGTCAGCGCGTCATCGTGACGGGCGCCCTCAAGATCCGCAACTACGAGCGCCAGGACGGCTCGAAGGGCACGAGCGTCGAGATCAACGTCGACGAGATCGGTCCCTCGCTCCGTTACGCAACGGCCAAGGTCACCAAGGCCAACCGTTCGGGCGGCGGTGACTTCGGCGGCGGCAACGCTGGCGGAGGCGCACCTGCTGGAGACAGCAACCCGTGGTCGACTCAGCCCGCAGCGCCTGCAGCCCAGCAGGGTGGGGCAGCGTGGGGTGGCAACGCCGGTACGACCGACGAGCCCCCCTTCTAAACATCACTTTTTAGACACATCACCAGGAGCAACATGGCAAAGCCAGTAGTCCGAAAGCCGAAGAAGAAGAGCAATCCGCTCACCGCGGCCAAGGTCACCGAAATCGATTACAAGGACACCGCGCTGCTGCGCAAGTTCATCTCTGACCGTGGCAAGATCCGCGCGCGTCGAGTGACGGGTGTCTCCGTGCAGGAGCAGCGTCTGATCGCCAAGGCAATCAAGAACGCCCGCGAGATGGCTCTCCTGCCTTACACGTCCAACAGCCGCTAAGGGGATCTGACAATGAAGCTCATCCTCACCCACGAGGTCACCAACCTCGGCGCACCCGGCGACATCGTCGAGGTCAAGGACGGCTACGGCCGCAACTTCCTGCTTCCTCGCAACTTCGCCATCCGCTGGACCAAGGGCGGCGCCAAGCAGGTCGAGTCCATCAAGGCAGCGCGTGACGCGCACGCCATCCACGACCTCGAAGAAGCCCAGAGCATCAAGGGCAACCTCGAGGCCAACCCGATCAACGTCCCGGTTCGCGCCGGTACGGGCGGCCGCCTCTTCGGCGCCGTCACGGTCTCCGACATCGCCGACGCACTCGC
>JAKFCR010000121.1:0-3449 GCA_036676545.1 Aeromicrobium sp.
ACCGCCAACTCCCTCGAGGTCTATGTCGGCTACGTACGTCGCAAGCTCGAGGCCGAGGGTGAGTCGCGACTGCTCCACACCGTGCGTGGCGTCGGATACGTCCTGCGCGAGACCCCACCGTGAGCGAGCCGTTCCGCCGACTGGTCCGCCCACTCACGTCACGCATGTCGCTGGCGCTGCGCGTCGCGATCCTGACGACGCTCTCCGTCGCGCTGACCCTCGGCGCCCTCAGCGCCATCGTGTACGTGACGGTGGCCTCCGAGTTCAAGAGCTCGCTGGATGACTCGATGTTCCGGCGCGCCAACGATGCCGTCGCGGCCAACTACGTGCCGACCGAGAAGAACGACGCCGAGGACGCGCTGACCGGCGTCAAGGCCTTCGTCGTACGAGGCGGCGAGCTGTTCGCGCCAGCGTCGGCCGACCGCGACTTCCCGTTCGATCATCACGAGGTCGCCGTCTCGATCGGTACCGAGAAGCGCTCGATGCGCACCCTCACCTACAACGGCGTCTCCTACCGGGTCGTGGCCGTGCGCGCGAGCCTAGGCGTGGCACTCGTACTGGCCCAGCCGACGGAGTCGATCGAGCGCGCACTCGACCGGCTCAAGGTGATCCTGCTGTTGAGCAGCGCCGCCGGAGTCGCTCTCGCCGGTATCGCCGGATGGGCTGTCGCCGCCAATGGTCTGCGTCCCGTCCGTCGTCTCACCGCTGCAACTGAGCGCGTCGCCCGCACCCAAGAGCTTCGCCCCATCGAGGTGAGCGGCAGCGATGAGCTCGCCCGACTCACTACCTCGTTCAACTCGATGCTCCAGGCCCTCGATGCCTCCCAGCATCGTCAGCGCCAGCTCGTCGCGGACGCCGGCCATGAGCTTCGTACGCCGCTCACCAGCCTGCGTACCAACATTGAGCTGATCGGACAGGCCGCAGACAACGACGAGAGATCGCTGTCGACCGAAGAGCGCCACGAGATCATGAGCGACGTACGTTCGCAGCTCGAGGAGATGACGACCCTGGTCGGAGACCTGGTCGAGCTCGCCCGTGACGAACCGATGCGCCGCGACCCCGAGCCTCTCGACTTCGCCGATGTCGTGACCCAGTCGGTCGATCGCGTACGTCTGCGGGCTCCCGCTGTGACCTTCGACGTCGAGCTAGAGCCGTGGCTGGTGTTCGGCGAATCCCAGCTGCTCGAACGCGCCGTGACCAACCTTCTCGACAATGCGGCCAAGTGGAGTCCGGACGGCAGCACGGTGCGCGTCCGCCTCGACGAAGGCGTACTGACCGTTGCCGACCAGGGCCCTGGCATCGACGCCGCCGACCTACCGCACGTCTTCGACCGGTTCTACCGATCGAGCGAGGCGCGCACGTTGCCCGGCTCAGGTCTGGGGCTTTCCATCGTGCGACGTGCCGCTGATCGCCACGGTGGAACGGTCGAAGCGGCCTCGGGCGAAGAAGGCGGGACGCTTTTCACGCTCACGCTGCCCGGTTCTGACGACGACTAGCCGGACTTTCTTGCCGCGCTCACACACCGCCCTCAGCGCGGTTTCAGAAATAGGCGAGAATCTTTGTCTATGAGTGAAACGCAGGATCCCTTCGCCGACCGTCCGTACGTCCCGCCGACCTCGCGCGACCTCGACGAACAGGCCCCCGCAGAGGCCACGACCGAGATTCCGGTCGCCGCCGACGAGGTTGAGGCGCCCGACAGTGCCACCCCTGCCGACGCACGTCCGGCAGAAGACTGGTCGCCACGTCGCGACGACGTCACCGTCGAGCCTGCTCTCGAACCAGCCCTGGCGGCAGCCGCGGGGACGCCCGCAGCAGAGCTGCCCGCCGAAGGCCCCGTCGCTCCCGTCGCACCAGTCGCTCCCGTCGAAGAGCCTCCGGCCTATACGCACCGATACTCCGATGAGCCCGCGCTTGCCGCAGCAGCCACGCAGGCACCGGTCGAGGCGCCCTTCGAGAGGCCTGCGCCGACCACGACGTTCGCTGCGCCCGCCTTTGACGGAGGAGACCCGTTCCCTCCGGCTCGCACCACCGGTGACGAGCCGCCCAAGCGTCGCGGCCGCAAGCTTGTCAGCGTCGTGGCCATCGCGGCTCTCGCCGCGGGCGCAGGGTTCGGCGGCGCCTATGCGTACGACGAGCTCGTCGACGACAACGACGGCACGACCACGGTCAGCTCGCTCGACACCGGCGACACCACCAACACCAGCGGACCCGCAGGTGCGGTCGAGAAGGTCGCAACGAAGGTGCTGCCCTCAGTCGTGCAAATCAACGTCAAGGGCAAGGACGACGCCGGATCAGGCACCGGCATCATCATCAGCTCGGATGGCGAGATCATCACCAACAACCACGTTGTCGAGGTCGCCGGCGATGACGGGACGCTGACTGTCGCGTTTAACGACGGCACCAACGCCAAGGCCACGATCGTCGGTACGGACCCGCTCACCGACCTCGCCGTCATCAAGGCCTCCGGCAAGTCGGGCCTGACGCCTGCGACGCTCGGCACCTCGGGCGATCTCAAGGTCGGTCAGGAAGTTGTAGCGATCGGCTCACCGTTCGGGCTCGAGAGCACCGTCACCAGCGGCATCATCTCGGCGCTCAACCGTCCGGTCACCTCCAACTCCGCAACCGCGACCAGCCAGGGGACCACGTTCCCCGCCGTGCAGACTGACGCCGCGATCAACCCGGGCAACTCCGGTGGTCCACTCGTCGACCTCAACGGCAACGTCGTGGCGATCAACTCCGCGATCCGCTCCGGTGCTTCAGCTGGTGAAGCAGGGTCGATCGGCCTCGGTTTCGCCATTCCGATCGACCTGGCCAAGAACGTCTCCCAGCAGCTGCTCGACGGCAAGAAGGTCGAGCACGCCCGCATCGGCGTCAAAGTCGGACAGGCCGTCTCGTCCGACGACATCACCGGCATCGGCGCCCTCGTCTCCGAGGTCACCAAGGGTGGCGCCGGCGACAAGGCCGGACTCAAGAAGGACGACATCATCACCGCTGTCAACGGTCACGCGGTGGCGAGCAACGAAGCGCTCGTCGCGTCCGTACGCGGCTACCAGCCCGGCGAGACCATCAAGGTCACCTATCAGCGCGACGGCAAGACCAACACGGTCGACGTCACGCTCGACTCCGACGGCGGCAACCTCGACGACTGACCTGACGCGAACGGCCGGCCTTCACAGGTCGGCCGTTTTGCATGCCAGGATGGCCGATTATCGCTCGTACCTGTCGGTGCCGGTCACTACCGTGAGTACGTGAAGAATCGCGACCTCTCCCTGCCGGCGCTGCTGGTCACCGTCTTCCTATGGGCATCCGCATTCGTCGGCATTCGCGCCATCGCAGACACGTTCTCCCCCGGCTCGCTGTCCCTCGGCCGGCTGCTCGCCGCCTCGATCGCGCTCACCGCGATCGCGTGGCCGAAGCGTGAGCCGTTGCCGACAGGCCGGTCACTGCAG
>JAKFCR010000122.1:0-2741 GCA_036676545.1 Aeromicrobium sp.
ACCGCGATCTGCGTGCTGTCGGCCTGATGGAAGGAGCAGTCCTCGTCTGAGGGCGGACCACACCATGATCAATCTCGAAACTCCTCGCAAGTTCCGCGCATTCGTCCAGCAGGCCAACCAGGTTGCGGACAACTTCCTGCGCTCCAACTCCCGCAAGTACGACCTTGCCGAGCACGCGTACCCCAAGGAGCTCGACCTCCTTGCCTCGCTGATCGACGGCATGGGCGACTCCGGCGAAGGCCAGGGTGCTGGTGCAGCCGGCGTACGTCGCGACGACACCGACGATGAGAAGGGGAAGGTCAAGAACGGCTCCAACCTCTCGTCGGTGCTCTCAATCATCGAGATGTGCTGGGGCGACGTCGGCCTGTTGCTGTCGATGCCCCGCCAGGGACTCGGCAACTCCGCCATCGCCTCCGTGGCCGACGACGAGCAGCTGGAGCGGTTCAAGGGCACCTGGGCCGCCATGGCCATCACCGAGCCGAGCTTTGGCTCGGACTCGGCCGCCATCACCACGACGGCGGTCAAGGATGGCGACGCCTACATCCTCAACGGCGAGAAGATCTTCGTCACGTCGGGGGAGCGAGCCGACTCAGTCGTCGTTTGGGCGACTCTCGACAAGAGCCTCGGTCGAGCTGCGATCAAGTCGTTCCTGGTACCGAAGAGCCTCCCGGGCATCCGGGTCGAGCGTCTCGAGCACAAGCTCGGCATCCGCTCGTCCGACACCGCCGTGATCGTTCTCGACAACTGCCGCGTACCGGCGGAGAACCTGCTGGGCAATCCGGAGATCGACACCAAGGGCGGCTTCGCAGGCGCCATGGCGACATTCGACAACACGCGTCCATTGGTGGCCGGTATGGCTGTCGGCTGCGCGCGTGCTGCTCTCGAGGACACCCGCAGGCTGCTTGAGGACGCTGGCGTTGTCATCGACTACGACCGCCCGGTGCAGTCGCAGTCGTACGCCGCCGCGACCTTCATCTCGATGGAGGCCGACTACGAGGCAGCGCTGCTCCTGACGCTCGAGGCAGCCTGGCTCGCTGACAACCGCAAGCCCAACTCGATGGAAGCATCCATGGCGAAGGCCAAGGCCGGCCGTGTCGGTAACCAGATCACGCTGCGTTGCGTCGAGCTGGCCAGCACGCTCGGCTACAGCGAGACCGAGCTGGTCGAGAAGTGGTCACGCGACTCCAAGATTCTCGACATCTTCGAGGGCACCCAGCAGATCCAGCAGCTCATCGTGGCTCGCCGTCTGCTCGGCCTGTCATCGTCGGAGCTCCGCTGAGACCGAGCGAGCTCTGCGAGTGAGCGTCGAAGCGTGCTAGCGAAGCGGGAGCGTCCCGCGGCGAAGCCGCCATCTTGCGAAGCCGCTAACCTGCGGGCATGCCGCTGATTCATCACCTCGCGCTTGAAAGCGCATGGTCCGAGGCCCAACGTGCTGGCACCTACACGGTGTCCACGTTGGGCCTCGACCTTTCCGACGTCGGGTTCATCCACTGCTCGCGTCCCGAGCAGGTCGATGACGTGTATGACAGCTACTACAGCGACTTCACCGAACCCGTACTGCTCTTGACGATCGACACCGACCTGCTGGTGTCTCCCTGGCAGTACGACGACGTACCGGGGCAGCCGTTGAGCTTCCCGCACATCTACGGTCCGCTCGACCTCGATGCCGTGGTGAAGGTAGAGCCGTTCAGACCGTCAGCATCGACTTGATCGCCGTACGTTCGTCCATCGCCTGATAGGCCTGCGCGACCTGGTCGAGCGGGACGGTCAGGTCGAAGACCTTGCCCGGCAGGAGAGTGCCGTCGAGGACGTCCGGGAGAATGTCGTCGATGTACGCGCGTACGGGGGCGACGCCGCCAGCAATGCCGACGTTGCGGCTGAACATCGCGGGGATGTTGAGCTGTACGTCGTGCGGCACGCCGACGTAGCCGACGCGTCCACCGGGACGTACTGACTGGATCGCCTGCTTCATGCTGTCGGCGGTCCCGACGCACTCGAGCACGTAGTCAGCACCGATGCCCTCGAAGATCTCGCGTACGGCCGCCGCACCTTCCTTGCCCCGTTCGGCGACAACCTCGTCGGCCCCGAACTCGGTGGCCAGACGCTGACGGTCCTCGTGGCGTGACATCGCAACGACCTTGCCCGCACCAAGGCGCTTGGCCGCGAGGATCGCGCTGAGGCCGACCGCGCCATCGCCGACAACGGCGACGGTGCTGCCAGCGGTCACGCCCGCAGAGACCGCGGCGTGGTGACCGGTCGGGAACACATCTGACAGCGTCAGCAGGTGGGGGATGAGCTCCTGGCTCGGTTGCGACGGAGTGGCGACCAGGGTGCCGTCGGCGACGGGTACGCGTACGACCTCGCCCTGGCCACCGTCGACCGGGTGCCCCTTGTGGTCGGCGTATCCCCAGAAGCCGCCCTGGACGCACGACGTGTGGACGCCGCGGACGCAGAGTGCGCAGGTGTTGTCGGAAAACATGAACGGCGCGATCACGAAGTCACCGACCTTCACGGTCTGGACGCTGGCGCCAACCTGCTCGACGATGCCGACGAACTCGTGGCCAATGCGCACTGGCTCGTTGACTTCATTAATGCCGCGATAGGGCCACAGATCCGAGCCGCAGACGCAGGACGCAACCACGCGAACGATCGCATCACCGTCGTCGTGGAGTTGAGGATCGGAGACATCGTCGAGGCGGATGTCGCGGGCAGCATGGAGGATCGTGGCGCGCATCTGGCCA
>JAKFCR010000123.1:0-40552 GCA_036676545.1 Aeromicrobium sp.
GCCGTCATCTTCATCTCGCACAAGCTCGACGAGGTCTTGTCGGTGGCCGACGAGGTCACCGTGATCCGCAGGGGAGCGACGGTCGACACCGTGGCCGCCTCCTCGGTCAACTCCAAGCAGCTCGCTGAGATGATGGTGGGCTCGGAGCTTCCCAACCCGAGCACCGAGACGTCGACCGTGACGGACAAAGTTGAGCTCGAGGTTCGCGGCCTCACCCTGTCGGATCCCGGAGGCGGGCGTGACCTGCTCAGCGACATCGATCTGGTCATCCACTCGGGCGAGATCCTGGGCATCGCCGGAGTCGAAGGCAACGGCCAGGCCGAGCTGGTCGAGGCAATCATGGGCATGCGTACCGGCGCCTCAGGCAAGATCCTCCTTGCGGGCAAGGACCTCACGCACGAGTCAACGCGCGACCGCCGCGAAGCCGGCATCGGCTACATCCCCGAGGATCGGCAGCGGCACGGGTTGCTGCTCGATTCGCCGTTGTGGGAGAACCGCATCCTCGGTCACCAGACCCGTGAGCCCAACGTCAAGGGTCCCTTGATCGACCGTGCTGGTGCTCGCAAGGACACGGAGCGCATCATCGCCGAATACGACGTGCGGTCACCTGGCATCGACACTCTCGCCCGCGCACTGTCTGGCGGCAATCAGCAGAAGCTCATCGTTGGGCGAGAGATGGCGAGCAACCCCAACCTGCTCATCGCCTCGCACCCCACTCGAGGAGTCGATGTCGGGGCCCAGGCCGCGATCTGGGGACACATCAAGCGTGCTCGACGCGAAGGACTCGCGGTGCTGCTGATCTCGGCCGACCTCGACGAGCTGATCGGCTTGTCCGACACGATCAGGGTCATCCTGCGCGGCAAGCTCGTGGGTCAGTTCGATCCTTCAACTGTGACACCCCAGATGCTCGGCTCGGCCATGACGGGAGCTGACGAATGAGGAACCCACGCAACACCAAGCTTGCTCTCGCCATAGGCGCGCCGGTCCTCGCCTTGGCCACGGCCTTTCTGATCACCAGTCTCGTGCTGATCCTGGCCGGGGATGACGTCGGCGGTGTGTGGGGCCAGATCCTGAGCCTTCCGACGCACCGTGGCTACGTCAACATCATCAACTCGGCCAGCGTCTACTACCTGTCGGCCGTCGCCGTGGCAATCGGGTTCCGGATGAACCTCTTCAACATCGGCGTCGACGGACAGTACCGTGTTGCTGCATTCGCGGCCGCTGTCGTGGCCGGAGAAGGATGGCTACCGGGCTACCTCAACACGGCGCTCGCGATGGTCGCCGCCGTGCTCGTCGGCGCGGCGTGGGCCGGAATCGCCGGTCTGCTTCGCGTCACTCGTGGAGTCAGTGAAGTGATCTCGACGATCATGCTCAACGCGATCGCAACGGCACTTGTCGCCTATCTCCTTCGCAAGGTGGCTGTCGAGAACCCGGGCAGCAATGTCACCGCGACCAAAGAGGTCCCCGAGGGCAGTCGTATCGGCGGTTTCAGCCTGTTCGGCGACGTGCCGGCCACGGTCTACGGACTCGTGTTCCTCGCCGTCGCTGTCGGATTCCTCTACTGGTTCGTCATCAACAAGACCCGTTTCGGCTTCGACCTCCGGGCCACCGGATCATCTGAGACGGCAGCCGTTGCGAGCGGCATCAACGTCAAGAAGATGATCATGATCTCGATGCTGCTGTCGGGTGGAGCTGCCGGCCTGGTTGGCATGCCATTGCTGTTCGGCAACGACTACGCATATGGCTCGACGTTCCAGTCCGGTCTCGGCTTCGCCGGAATTGCGATCGCCCTTTTGGGTCGCAACCACCCGTTCGGCATCGCTTTTGGCGCCCTGTTGTTTGCGTTCCTTGACGAGCAATCCAATCCGCTCCAGATCCTGCTCGATGTCTCACCCGACATCGTCAAGATCACGCAGGGCACGATCGTCCTCACCGTTGTCATCGCGTACGAGGTGGTCCGCCGCTACGGCGTCCGGCTCGAGCATCGCCGGGTGGCGAGCGCCTTGGATGACGAGCCCGCGACGGAAGGAGTCAAAGCATGAGTGTTGTCACTGACGCCGTGGCTCCGGTCACTGCAGCCGCCAAGAAGCTCACCTTCGGTTGGGCCATGATCTGGTTGGCCGTTGGCCTCATCGTGTTCTCGCTCCTCCGTATCGTCACCGGCGCTGACGATCTTGGTTCGTCCGGAACGCTTCGCGCCGCACTTGTGGCTGCGATCCCGATTGGCCTCGCCGGTCTCGGCGGACTGTGGGCCGAGCGCGCTGGCGTCGTCAACATCGGCCTCGAGGGAATGATGATCCTCGGCACGTTCGGTGCTGGCTACTTCGGCCACTTCTACGGGCCGTGGCAAGGTGTGTTGGGTGCGATCCTGCTCGGTGCTGCAGGTGGCCTCCTGCACGCGATCGCCACCGTGACCTTCGGGGTCGACCACATCGTCTCTGGCGTGGCGATCAACATCATCGCGCTCGGCGCGGTCCAATACCTCGCAGCGCTGGCGTTCACCGGTGTCGAGGGTGGCGGCCAGACGCAATCACCGCCCATTCCCGATCTGCCGACGATCACGCTGGACTTTCTCGGGGACCCGCTGCTCGACCTGGAGCAGAAGCATTGGTTCATCGTCTCCGACGGTGCTGCAATCCTGCGTGCCCTCGTCACCAACTTGTCGATCCTGACGATCATCTCGCTGATGCTGTTCGGCCTCACGTTCTGGATTCTTTGGCGCACGTCGTTCGGGCTGCGCCTCCGCTCGTGTGGCGAGAGCCCGGCGGCAGCGGAGTCCCTCGGCATCAACGTGATCCGCTACAAGTTCATCGCCGTGATCGTCTCGGGCGCATTTGCGGGTCTGGCTGGCGGCTTTCTCGCACTGGTCGCGGCCAGTCAGTTCCGGGACGGACAAACGGGTGGTCGTGGTTACATCGGTCTCGCCGCCATGATCTTCGGCAACTGGCGACCGGGTGGACTGCTGGCCGGCGCAGGACTGTTCGGCTACACCGACACGCTTCGTCTGCGCGGCGGCGGCGAGTCGATCCACGGACTCCTGCTTCTCGTTGCAGTGGGTCTTGTTGTCATGGCGGTCTGGCAGATCCGCAAGGCGCGCAAGGTCGCTGGCGCCGTCACTCTCGGCATCGGCATCGTGATCGGGCTCTGGTATTTCTTCAGCGACTCGATCCCCGAGGACCTGACCGGCATGACGCCGTACGTCACGACGCTCCTGGTGCTGGCGTTGTTCTCACAACGCCTACGAATGCCCGCGGCCGACGGCAAGCCCTATCGCAAGGGCAGCGCGGGCTGATGGCGTTGGGTATCAAGGGACCAGGCGACCCAGTCGACTGGGACGCGCTCACTCGCTATGCCACCGAAGTGATGGGGCGGGCCTATGCGCCCTACTCCAACTTCAAGGTCGGTGTGGCGGGCCTGGTCGATGATGGTCGCGTCGTGCTGGGCTGCAATGTCGAGAACGCCGCGTACGGCGTCGCGCTGTGCGCCGAGTGCGGGATGGTGTCTGCGCTGCACGCCACAGGTGGCGGTCGGCTGATTGCAGTCGCGTGTGTCGACTCCCACGGCAAGCCACTGATGCCATGCGGTCGGTGCCGTCAGCTCCTGTGGGAGAACGGCGGCCCCGACATGCAGCTGCTGACGGCAAGCGGCGTCAAGACCATGACCGAGGTGCTTCCGGATGCCTTCGGCGCCGACGACCTTGCCAAGAACGCGGAAGAGTGACTTGACGCGATACGCAGTTCAGCTGGATCCGGGAGAGCCCTCATTCGTACGCGATCCCTATCCCGTGCTGGCGTCGCTGAGGGCCAACGGTCCCGTGCTGTGGCATGAACCAATGGGTATGTGGCTCGCGACGACCCACAAGTCGGTGAGGGCGGTGCTGCGCAGCCGCTCATTCGGGCGGATCTGGTCTGACTGGGAACCGGCCGACGAGCTCGAGCCGTTCAACGCCTTGCACCGCAACCAGATGATGGAGAACGAGCCTCCGGCACATACCCGGCTCCGCAAGCTGGTGGCCGGCGCGTTCGGGCGTGGCCACGTGGAGCGTATGCGGCCACGCATCGAGTCGCTCGCCGCCGAGATGGTGGAGCAGCTCGACGACCGGTTCGACGTACTCGCTGACTACGCCGAGCCGATGCCGGTCTACGTCATCGCCGACCTGCTCGGCGTTCCCCGTGGGGACCATCAGCTTCTTCGAACGTGGTCCCAGGCCATCGTGCACATGTACGAGCCGCGACCCAGCGCCGAGGTCAAGGCCGCGGCAGTTGAGGCGAGCACAGCGTTCTCCGACTACGTACGCGCAGTCGTGTCTGATCGGCGCGAGACTGTGTCGTCAAAGCAGGGGGGCGAAGACCTGATCAGCGACCTGATTCGCGAGGGTAGACGAGGTACCCCGCTCACCGATGACGAGCTCGTCGCCTCGGTTGTGCTGTTGCTCAACGCAGGCCATGAGGCATCGGTCAACGCGTTCGGCAACGGGATCTACGCGCTGATGTCGCATCCGGAGCAGCTCGCTCGCATCACGTCGGGCAAGGTGCCGATGGAGATCGCGCTCGAAGAGATGCTCCGCTTCGATGCGCCATTACAACTGTTCGAACGTACGGCCACCGCCGATGTGGAGATCTCCGGCCAGCTGATCAAGTCTGGCCAGAAGATCGCCTGCCTGATGGGGTCAGCCAACCGCGACTCAGACGCGTTCGCGGACGCCGACGTGTTCGATGTCGGCCGTGATCCCAATCCGCACGTGGGCTTCGGTCTGGGTCGGCATTTCTGCCTGGGCGCGCCCCTCGCGCGGCTTGAGCTGCAGATCTCGATGACACACCTGCTCCGGCGCTTCCCCCGCCTCGAGATCGCCGGGGAGGCGCCACGGCGACCGACCTGGGTGTTGCGTGGGTTCGAGAGCATAGGAGTCACACATGACTGAACCATTCGACGCGGTTGAAGTGATCGCAACGAAGCGGGACAAGGCTGAGCTGACTGATCCCCAGATTGACTGGGTCGTCGATGCCTACACGCGTGGCGTGGTCGCCAATGAGCAGATGTCGTCGCTCGCCATGGCGATCCTGCTCAACGGCATGAATCGGCGTGAGATCAGTCGCTGGACCAACGCGATGATCGCCAGCGGTGAGCGCATGGACTTCTCCAGCCTGTCCTGGAAGACCGCCGACAAGCACTCAACCGGCGGTGTCGGTGACAAGATCACCCTCCCGTTGGCTCCGCTCGTCGCGGCCTGTGGCGTCGCCGTACCTCAGCTCTCAGGACGTGGGCTCGGGCATACCGGCGGCACTCTCGACAAGCTCGAGGCGATCCCTGGCTGGCGAGCTGAGCTCAGCAACGACGAGATGATGTCGCAGCTCGAGGACGTCGGTGCCGTGATCTGTGCCGCGGGAGCAGGTCTCGCACCAGCCGACAAGAAGCTGTACGCCCTCCGCGACGTGACAGGGACGGTCGAGGCGATCCCGCTGATCGCTAGCTCGATCATGAGCAAGAAGATCGCCGAAGGCACTGGCGCACTGGTGCTCGACGTCAAAGTCGGTACGGGCGCGTTCATGAAGTCGCTCGACCAGGCCCGCGAGCTTGCGGAGACGATGGTGGCGCTCGGTACCGACGCGGGGGTCAAGACCGTGGCGCTGCTGACCGACATGTCGACACCGCTCGGGCTGACGGCGGGCAACGCCGTGGAGATCGCCGAGTCGGTCGAGGTGCTGGCTGGCGGGGGACCGGCGGACGTTGTCGAGCTCACCGTTGCACTCGCCCGTGAAATGCTCGCCGCGGCTGGCAAGGATGACGTCGACCCCGCCGAGAAGCTCGCCTCGGGCGAGGCGATGGACGTCTGGAAGCGGATGATCTCGGCACAGGGTGGCGACCCTGATGCGGCGCTCCCGACGCCGAAGGAGACGCACACAGTCAACGCCGAGGCGAGTGGCACACTGACCCGTCTCGACGCTCTCGCAGTCGGTGTCGCGGCGTGGCGCCTGGGTGCCGGACGATCGCGTCCCGGCGAGCAGGTCCAGGCGGCAGCGGGCATCGTGATGCACGCCAAGCCGGGTGACACCGTCACCGCAGGTCAGCCGCTGTTGACCCTGCACACCGACACCCCCGACCGGTTTGAGCGGGCCATCGCAGCCCTCGAAGGCGGCTACGACATTGGGACCGGTGGCGCTGAGGCGGCCTCCGTCGTGATCGACCGGGTTGAGTAGGTTGGACTGATGCGCATCTTGAACAATCGCAAGGAGATAGCCGACGCTGCCGGCGAGGAGCTGGGCGTCAGCGAATGGGTTGCCGTGACGCAAGAACGCATCGATCTCTTCGCCGACGCGTCAGGTGACCGCCAATGGATCCACGTCGACCCCGAGCGCGCGGCCGATGGGCCCTTTGGCGCCACTGTCGCGCATGGCTACCTCACGTTGTCGATGCTGCCGTTCCTCGGAGCGCAGGTCTACGCGTTCGCAGGTGACGTCGCCCGGGTCAACTACGGACTTAACAAGGTGCGCTTCGTTGCGCCGGTCAAGGTCAACTCCAAGATTCGCGACCGGGTCGAGCTGCTCACCGTCGAGGACATCGACAAGGGTCAGCGCGCGACGCTCCAGCACACCGTCGAGATCAAGGGCAGCGACAAGCCGGCGTGCGTTGCCGAGACCGTCGTCCTGCTGATGGGCACCTGATGAGTCCGGCAACAGCAGAGCAGATCGCCAAGGCGCCGAAGGTTGCCCTGCACGAGCACCTGGATGGCGGCGTACGTCCTGCGACCATTGTCGAGATCGCCAATGAGATCGGCCACGACCTGCCCGCCCCCGATGCTGAGTCTCTCGGCGCATGGTTCGAGGAGTCCTCGAGCTCAGGATCGCTCCCGCGTTACCTCGAGACCTTCATTCATACGGTCGCCGTCATGCAGCGACCGCAGGATCTGGCCCGGGTGGCACGCGAATCCGTGATCGACCTGGCGAATGACAGGGTGGTCTACGCCGAGCTCCGCTGGGCACCTGAGCAGCACCTGTCGGCAGGTCTGACGCTGCAGGAGACCGTCGAGGCAGTCCAGGTTGGAATTGAGGAAGGTCGCGCTGAAGCGGCCGCCCAGGGCAACCCGATCGTGGTCGGCCAGCTGCTGACGGCGATGCGTCATGCCAAGCGCGGACTCGAAATTGCCGAGATCGTCGTCGAGTACCGCGACAGGGGCGTCGCCGGCTTCGACATCGCCGGAGCTGAGGACGGCTATCCGCCGATCCTGCACCTCGAGGCGTTCGAGTACCTCCATCGCGAGAACGCACATTTCACGATTCACGCCGGTGAGGCGTTCGGCCTTCCGTCGATCTGGCAGGCCATCCAGCGCTGTGGTGCTGAGCGGCTCGGTCATGGCGTACGCATCGTCGACGACATCGACTTCGACGCACCGGGTGGGCCAAAGCTCGGCCACCTCGCGGCATACATCCGTGATCGCCGTATCCCGCTCGAGATGTGTCCTTCGTCGAACATGCAGACGCATGCCGTGCCCGACATGAAGTCGATCGCTGATCACCCGATCGGCAAGCTCAAAGAGCTCGGCTTTCGCGTGACGATCAACTGCGACAACCGACTGATGAGCAACACCTCGATGAGCAAGGAAATGCAGCTGCTCGTCGACGCATTCGGCTACACGACGGACGACCTGCGGTGGTTCACGATCAACGCGATGAAGAGCGCGTTCCTCCCGTTCGACGAGAGACTCGCGATCATCAACGACATCATCAAGCCGGCCTACGCCGCGCTCTAGGCGACAGTCCAGGCGTCCTGTCCGTCGAGCAGCTGCTGCAATGACGGTGTGTCGCCCGCGAGCGTGGTCTGCTGTCGGCTCAGGTCGTCGTACGTGGGGCGCTCGACCTGGCGCAGGATGCCGATCGGAGCGCGCCTGAGCACGCCGCTGTCAGTGATCCGCGAGAGCGCGAACGCCGTCGTCGCGTCAGGCTCGTGTGCATCGTGGACGAGCAGGTCAGCCGCGTTGGAGTCGTTGACCTCCACGACCTCGACCCCGCCGCCGGCAGAGCGTACGACTCCCAGGTGGCCGTCGACGCCGAACCGGATCGGTTCGCCATGCACGAGAGGAATGATCGCGTCGTCGCGGGTCTCCGGATCCTTGATCGCGTCGAACGCACCATCGTTGAAGATCGGGCAGTTCTGATAGATCTCGACCAGCGAGGTGCCGCGGTGCCGGGCAGCCGCGGAGAGCACCTCCGTCAGGTGCTTGCGGTCCGAGTCGATCGTGCGGGCCACGAAGGTGGCCTCGGCGCCGAGCGCGAGCGAGAGCGGGTTGAGCGGTGCGTCGATCGAGCCGTACGGCGTGGACTTGGTGACCTTGCCGGGCTCGGACGTGGGGGAGTACTGGCCCTTGGTGAGACCGTAGATCCGGTTGTTGAACAGCAGGATCGTCATGTTGACGTTGCGTCGCAGCGCGTGGATCAAGTGATTGCCGCCGATGGACAGCGCGTCGCCGTCGCCGGTCACGACCCACACGCTGAGGTCTGCACGTGTGGTCGCAAGCCCGGTCGCGATCGCTGGTGCACGACCGTGGATCGAGTGCAGACCGTATGTGTCGAGGTAGTAGGGGAAGCGGGCGGCGCAACCGATGCCGGAGATGAACACGATGTTCTCGCGGCGGAGCCCCAGCTCGGGCATGAAGCCTTGGACGGCGGCGAGGACCGCGTAATCGCCGCATCCGGGGCACCACCGCACCTCTTGGTCCGACGAGAAGTCCTTGCGAGTCTGCGGCTCTTCTGTGGTCGGCACACCTTCGAGCCCGTGGCCCGTCGGCATGCCCAGATCGGTGGTCATTCACCCTCCTTTATGCACAGCTCGATGAAGTGGTTGCCGAGCTCGGCTGCACCGAACGGCATTCCGCGCACGGCGTTGTAGCCCTCGGCATCGACGAGGTACTTCGCCCGAAGGAGGCTACGCAGCTGTCCGAGGTTCATCTCCGGAACCACGACCCTCTCGTACGCGGCCAGCACTTCGCCGAGATTGGCCGGGAATGGGTTGAGGTGCCGCAGATGAGCCTGTGCGATGCGATGACCTGCGATGCGAGCCCGGCGGCAACCCGCACCGATCGGACCGTACGTCGAGCCCCAACCGATCACCAAGATCTTGGCGTGGCCGTCAGGATCATCGACCTCGAGCTCCGGGATGGTGGCTGCGATGCCGTCGATCTTGGCCTGCCGGGCGCGGACCATGAAGTCGTGATTGGACGGATCGTACGAGATGTCACCCGTGCCGTCGGCCTTCTCCAAGCCGCCAATGCGGTGCTCCAGACCTGCGACTCCGGGCGGCGCCCACGGGCGAGCGAGCGTCTGTGCGTCGCGAGCGTAGGGCAGGAACGGCGAATCGGGGTCGACTTCGGCGAACGCCGGTTCGATCCTGGGCAGCGTCTCGACGTCGGGCAGGCTCCACGGCTCGGAGCCGTTGGCGAGGTAGCCGTCGGATAGCAGGATCACGGGCGTCCGGTATGTCACAGCGATCCGGGCGGCCTCGAGCGCTGCGTCAAAGCAGTCGGCGGGTGACTGCGCAGCCACGACTGGCACGGGCGCCTCACCGTTGCGACCGTTCATGGCCTGCAGCAGGTCGGACTGCTCGGTCTTGGTTGGCAGTCCGGTGGACGGCCCACCGCGTTGAACGTCGACGATCACCAGCGGGACCTCAAGCATGACTGCCAAGCCGATCGTCTCGCCCTTGAGCGCGAGCCCCGGGCCGGACGTCGTGGTGACGCCGAGTGCTCCGCCATAGCTCGCACCGAGAGCGGCGCCAATGCCTGCGATCTCGTCCTCAGCCTGGAATGTGGTGACGCCGAACGCCTTGTGCCTGGACAGCTCGTGCAGCAGATCGGAGGCTGGAGTGATCGGATAGGCGCCGAGGAAGACCTGGAGCCCAGAGAGCTGGCCAGCTGCGACGATCCCGTACGCCAGCGCGGTGTTGCCGGTGATGTTGCGATAGCGACCGGGCGGGATCACGGCCGGCTTGACGACGTACGAGACTGCAAACGACTCGGTCGTCTCGCCGTAGTTGTAGCCCGTACGCAGCGCGGCGATGTTGCCATCGCGGATGTCCGGCGCCGAGGTGAACTTCTTGCTGAGGAACGCGACGCTGCCGTCGATCGGTCGGCCGAACATCCAGCTCACCAGTCCGAGGGCGAACATGTTCTTGGCTCGTGAGGCGTCCTTGCGCGACAGACCGAACTCCGCGACCGCGCCGATCGTCAGCCCGGTCAGGTCGATCGCATGTAGCTGGTAGTCGCTCAGCGAGCCATCCTCAAGGGGGTTGGACTCATAGCCGACGCGCTTGAGATTGCGATCGGTGAACTCGTGGGCGTCGACGATCGCGGTGCCGCCGGCCTGGAGGTCACCGATGTTGGCCTTGAGCGCCGCGGGATTCATCGCGACCAGGACATCTGGGTGGTCGCCCGGCGTGAGGATGTCGTAGTCGGCGAAATGGATCTGGAACGACGAGACTCCCGGCAGCGTCCCTGCCGGCGCGCGGATCTCGGCGGGGAAGTTGGGCAGCGTCGACAGGTCGTTGCCGAAGTCGGCTGTCTCCTGCGTGAACCGATCGCCGGTCAGCTGCATACCGTCGCCGGAGTCGCCCGCGAAACGAATGACGACGCGCGAGAGCTCTTCAGTCGACTTCGACGCGGTCATCGTCACCTGCCTTGAGTGCTCTACCCCTCACGTTACCCATCGAGCGGTGAAGAATTGGCCGTTGCTCAAGGTTCAGATGATCGCGGCGAGACGCCCGATCGATCGAGGAGAAGGTGCAAAACGAGCACTCAAGGCAATGTCGTCACCGATTCGTGCGTGTTGAGGGAAAGTTTCAGAAACCTTCGGGAAACGCTTGACGGCAAGATTGTTAGCGTTAACAATCGGTACGACAACCGATGTGCTTCAGGTCACAAATGGGGCTCGTCGGCTGTCGAAAGACGGATCCTCTCCCGGGGAGATGTCTTCGATGCAATCGGATGTCCGCCCGAAAGCATCACGAATCTCCCGGGGCCGAACGTGCCCTGGGTGCCATCCCAGATGGAGGAAAAGCAGTGTTCAAGAATCTGATGGTTGCGTCAGCGACCGTAGTGTTCGCCGGCAGCCTGGCTGCCTGCGGTAGCAGTGATGGCGGTGCGGACGATGCAGGCGGTTCCGACAAGATCACGATGGGCTTCGCACAGGTTGGCGCCGAGAGTGGTTGGCGGACAGCAAACACCAAGTCGATCCAGGCCTCGGCCAAGGAAGCCGGAATCGAGCTGAAGTTCTCCGATGCGCA
The DNA here is from genome assembly GCA_036676545.1 of Aeromicrobium sp. Classification (GTDB taxonomy): domain Bacteria; phylum Actinomycetota; class Actinomycetes; order Propionibacteriales; family Nocardioidaceae; genus Aeromicrobium. The sequence goes on from JAKFCR010000123.1 coordinate 11,272, forward strand.
GCAGAAGCAGGAGAACCAGATCAAGGCGATCCGTTCGTACATCCAGCAAAAGGTGGATGTCATCGCGTTCAGCCCCGTTGTCGAGACCGGCTGGGACACTGTCCTGCAGGAAGCCAAGCGCGCCAAGATTCCAGTGATCCTGACTGACCGCGCCGTCGACTCCGAAGACACCTCGCTCTACAAGACGTTCCTCGGCTCCGACTTCGTCCTCGAGGGCGAGAAGGCCGGCCAGTGGGTCGTCGACAACGCCGAGACCAACGACGTCAACAAGGACGGCAAGATCAACGTCGTCGAGATCCAGGGTTCGACTGGTGCCGCTCCGGCGATCGACCGCAAGGAAGGCTTCGAGGACAAGATCGCGGCCGACTCGAACATCAAGATCGTCGCTTCTCAGACGGGTGAATTCACCCGTGACGGTGGCAAGAAGGTCATGGAGGCGTTCCTCAAGTCCCAGAAGGACATTGACGTCGTCTATGCACACAACGATGACGAGGGTCTCGGCGCTATCGAGGCGATCGAGGCGGCCGGGCTCAAGCCAGGCGTCGACATCAAGATCATCACGGTCGATGCCGTCAAGGACGGTATGACCGCGCTTGCGGCCGGCAAGATCAACTACATCGTGGAGTGCAACCCGCTCCTCGGTCCTCAGTTGATGGACCTCGCCGAGAAGGTCGTCGCCGGCGAAGAGGTCCCACAGCGCGTGGAGACCGAAGAAGGCGCCTTCGACCAGGAGCAGGCCAAGGCCGTCCTGGCAGACCGTCAGTACTGAGCAACATCAGGAATGGGGGCCCTGCGCCGCTGAGCGCAGGGCCCCACCCCAACCTTCTAGAAGCGAAGAGATGATCCAGATGACAGCCGAAGCCGCGCAGGCCACGCGCACACAGCCCGTCGTGGAGGTGAGCGGTGTGTCGGTGAGCTTTCCCGGTGTCAAGGCGCTTCAGTCAGTGGGTCTCACGCTCTGGCCCGGCGAGGTGCATGCCCTGATGGGCGAGAATGGAGCCGGCAAGTCGACGCTGATCAAGGCCCTGACCGGTGTCTATTCGATCGACGAGGGCACGATCCTCGTCGGGGGCGAAGAGCGCACGTTCCACAGCCCGGCCGAGTCTCAGGCCGCCGGGATCAGCACGGTCTATCAAGAGATCAACCTGTGCACCAACCTCACGGTCGCCGAGAACATGATGCTCGGCCGTGAACCCCGCTCGTTCGGGCGCATCGACACCCGGGAGATGAACCGGCGTGCCGGCGACGTCCTGACCCGATTGGGTCTCGAACTCGACCCCAAGTCGCAGCTCGGCACCCACCCCATCGCGATCCAGCAGCTCGTCGCGATTGCTCGCGCCGTCGACATCGACGCTGAGCTCCTGATCCTCGACGAGCCCACCTCGAGTCTCGACGCCGATGAGGTCGCGAAGCTGTTCGAGGTCATGCGCACACTCCGTACGAACGGTGTCGCGATTGTCTTCGTCTCCCACTTCCTCGACCAGGTCTTTGAGGTCTCTGACCGTATGACGGTCTTGCGCAACGGCCAGTTCGTCGGCGAGTACGTCACCGCCGACACGACGCAGCTCGAGGTCGTACGGGCGATGATCGGCCGCGAGCTCGAGACGCTCGAGAAGATTGAACAGGCCGCCGAAGAACACACCGTCAAGGCTCAGGGCGCACCGCTTCTGGAGGTACTCCAGCTGGGTCGCAAGGGCAGCGTCGAGGCAGTCGACCTTCAGGTCTTCGAGGGTGAGGTGATCGGCGTCGCCGGTCTGCTCGGATCGGGCCGTACGGAGCTCGCCCGCCTGCTGTTCGGCGCCGACACGGCTGACAACGGCGACATGCGCGTGCGCTCCAAGCACACCAAGCTGCGCACGCCGCGGCAGGCGATCGACCAGAAGATCGCGTTCTCGAGCGAGAACCGGCGTTCGGAGGGGGTCATCGAAGACCTCTCGATCGCCGACAACATGGTGCTCGCGATGCAGGCGTCGCGCGGCTGGCTCCGCCCGATCCCCGCCAAGACGAAGGATCGCCTGGTGCGCAAGTACATCGAGGCGCTCGACATCCGGCCGGCCGACCCCCAGGCGCTGATGCGCAACCTCAGTGGCGGCAACCAGCAGAAGGTCCTGCTCGCGCGCTGGCTCATCACCGAGCCGGAACTTCTGATCCTCGACGAGCCCACCCGTGGCATCGACATCGGCGCAAAGGCGCAGATCCAACAGCTCGTCGCCGACCTCGCAAAGGATGGCATGTCTGTCGTCTTCATCTCCGCCGAGCTTGAGGAGGTTCTGCGACTCAGCGACCGACTCGTCGTGATGCGTGATCGGCGCAAGATCGACGAGCGGGCCAACGAGGATGTGAGCGTCTCTGACGTTCTGGAGATCATCGCGGGGGAGGTGCGCGCTGATGCGTAGCCTGACGAAGCACGCACTGTTCTGGCCGCTTTTCGCCCTCGTGCTGCTGCTGGTCGTCAACGTCATCGCGACGCCGTCGTTCTTCTCGATCCGGGTCCAGGACGGGCACCTCTACGGAAGTCTCATCGACATTCTGCGCAACGGCGCACCGACGCTGCTGATCGCACTAGGTATGACGCTTGTCATCGCGACGCGAGGTATCGACCTGTCGGTTGGCGCGATCGTCGCGATCTCCGGTGCTGTGGCGTGCACCTACATGGCCGGCTCGCCAGACGAGTCGACCGCCGGACGTGCCATCGTCGCGATGAGCATGGCGGTGGGAGTCAGCATCCTGCTCGGTCTATGGAACGGCTTCCTGGTCTCCGTGCTTGGGATCCAACCGATCATCGCAACCCTCGTCCTCATGACGGCGGGCCGCGGCCTGGCAATGCTGATCACCGATGGCCAGATCACCACGGTCAACAACGCGGCATTCAAGAAGGTCGGCGCGGGCTTCGTGATGGGACTCCCGGTCGCCATCCTGATCGCCTTGGCCGTCTTCGCGATCACCGCACTGCTCACTCGCCGCACGGCGCTCGGCATGCTCATCGAGGCAGTCGGCATCAACCCCGAGGCGAGCCGACTCGCCGGCGTACGAGCCCGCACGATCACCTGGACCGTGTACGTCTTCGTCGCGTTCTGCGCCGGAATCGCCGGATTGATGATCGCCTCCAACACGAGCGCCGCCGATGCGAACAGTGCCGGCCTCTGGATCGAGCTCGACGCAATCCTGGCGGTTGTCATAGGCGGCACGTCCCTCGCCGGAGGCCGCTTCTCCCTGACCGGCACATTGATCGGTGCGATGTTCATCCAGACCCTCGCGACGACGATTCCCACGATCGGCATCCCTGCCGAGACCAACTATCTGTTCAAGGCCGTCGCGGTGATCGCGGTCTGCCTCCTCCAGTCACCCAAGGCCCGCGCGGCGCTGTCCGTGCGACGAACGTCGTCCCTGCACGCGAAGGGAGCTTCCGCATGAGCGCGCAGGCACCGACCATCAAAGACCTCGGCAGCTCGTTGCCCGACTCGATCCGCCGCTTCACGCCGCCGCCTCGCTTCTATCCGGTCATCGCCACGTTCGCTCTGTTCATCGGAATGTTCGGGGCTGGCAGCATCCGGTACGAAGGGTTCTCGTCGCCGCAGACCGTCCTCAGCGTGCTGGTCGACAACTCGTTCCTGATTGTCCTCGCGGTCGGCATGACGTTCGTGATCCTGACCGGAGGCATCGACCTGTCGGTCGGATCGGTCGTGGCGCTGTCCACCATGATCGCTGCGTCGACTCTGCGCGCCGGGTGGTCCGCTCCGCTGGTGGTCGTCGCGGTCCTGCTGACCGGCTCGGTGTTGGGCCTGCTGATGGGCCTGGTGATCCACTACTTCGAGATCCAGCCGTTCATCGTGACGCTCGCCGGCATGTTTCTCGCCCGTGGCCTCTGCTACGTCATCAGCCTCGAGTCGATCCCGATCAAGAACGAGACCTTCACGTCCTTCGCGAGCGGCACGATCGAGCTCGGCGACTATTTCATCACCCCGTCTGTCGTGGTGGCCCTGATCGTGCTGGTGATCGCTGCGGTGGTCCTGCACATGACGCGCTTCGGCCGCACCGTCTACGCCGTGGGTGGCAGCGAGCAGTCCGCTCTGCTGATGGGGCTGGCGGTCGCTCGTACCAAGGTGGGCGTCTATGTCATCAGCGGGTTCTGCTCTGCGCTCGCCGGACTCCTGTTCTCGATCTACACCCTGTCGGGCTACAACCTCGGCGCCGTCGGAATGGAGCTCGATGCCATCGCCGCAGTGGTCATCGGCGGAACGCTGCTGACGGGCGGCTCGGGCCTGGTGCTCGGCTCGGCGGTGGGCGTCCTGGTGCTCGGCTTGATCCAGTCGTTCATCTCGTTCGACGGCACGCTCAGCTCCTGGTGGACCAAGATTACGATCGGCGTGCTCCTTCTGGTGTTCGTCCTGATCCAGCGACTCTTCACTCGGAGGGCTGTGTGACCCCGAATCCTCAGCACGCGCCGGTCATGGCCGATGTCGCCAAGGTCGCGGGCGTCTCGCACCAGACCGTCTCACGGGTCATCAACGGCATGCCCAACATCAAGCAGTCGACCCGCGAGCGGGTCGAGGCTGCGATCAAGGAGCTCGGTTACCGACCCAACACGGCCGCCCGTGCTCTCGTGACCCGCAAGTCGTCGACGATCGGGATCATCAGCACCGAGACCGGACTCTACGGACCCAACAGCATCCACCGTACGGTCGAGGACGCTGCACGCCAGGCAGGCTACTTCGCCGGGTCGGTGAGCCTGTCGACCGTGACGACTGAGTCGCTGACTGACGCGATCGACCACCTGCTGCGCCAGTCGGTTGACGGCATCGTCATGATCGCTGCGCAGTATGCAGCGCTCGACGTGATCCACCACCAGGACCCGGGCGTACCGCTCGTCGTGGTCGAGGGTGACCTGTCCAAGGCCAAGTTCGCAGTCGGGGTCGACCAGCACCGCGGTGCATACGAGGCCACGAAGCACCTGCTCGATCTCGGGCACACCTCGATCGCGCATGTACGCGGGCCGATGGACTGGACCGAGGCGGAAGCCCGCCGCCAGGGGTGGGAAGCTGCGCTGAAGGACGCTGGCCAGGAGGTCGGTCCGCTCTACAACGGCGACTGGACACCGCGTAGCGGCTATATCGCAGGACGTCAGCTGCTGGACGCGCCCGGTCCGACGGCGGTGTTCGTCGCCAACGACCAGATGACGATCGGCCTGATGCATGCACTGGGCGAAGCCGGCATCGCCGTGCCGGACGACATCAGCATCGTTGGTTTCGACGACGCTCCCGAGGCGGAGTTCCTCAACCCGTCGCTGACGACCGTACGACAGAACTTCCAGGAAGTCGGCCGCCGCGCGATCGCAGTCCTGCACGCCGCGATCCTCGGCGAGAACGAAGATCTTCCGCGACTCATCGAGCCCGAGCTGATCCTCCGCTCGAGCACCTCGGCACCCCGAAAGGCCCGTAAGTGAGCGAACAGTACGTCGTCGGAGTCGACTTCGGCACCCTTTCGGGGCGTGCTCTGGTCGTCGCGGTCAAGGATGGCCGCGAGCTCGGGAGCGCCGTTCACGAGTACCCGCATGCCGTGATCAGCGACGCGCTGCCCACGACGCCAGGTTCGCCTCTGCCTCCCGACTGGGCGCTCCAGGTGCCGTCTGACTACGTCGACGTGCTGCGCATCGCGGTGCCCGAGGCGGTTCGCGCATCGGGGATTGATCCCGCGCACGTGATCGGCATCGCCACCGACTTCACGGCGTGCACGATGGTTCCGACCCTTGCGGACGGCACTCCGCTCAACGAGCTGCCGCAGTTCGCGGACCGCCCGCATGCGTACGTGAAGCTCTGGAAGCATCACGCCGCCCAGGGCCAGGCTGATCGGATCAACGCCCTCGCCGAAGAGCGCCAGGAGTCGTGGTTGCCACGCTATGGCGGATTGATCTCATCGGAGTGGGAGTTCGCCAAGGGGCTGCAGGTCCTCGAGGAGGATCCCGAGGTCTATGCCGCGATGAAGCGCTGGGTCGAGGCCGCCGACTGGATCGTGTGGCAGCTCTGCGGGACCTACGTCCGCAATGCCTGCGCTGCAGGTTACAAGGGCATCCTGCAAGACGGCGCCTACCCGGGGGATGAGTTCCTCTCGGGGCTGAACCCGCTGTTTGCAGACTTTGTCAATGCAAAGCTCGACCAGCCGATCGGTCAGCTCGGTCGTGCGGCTGGCACGCTGACCGCAGAGGCCGCCGGGTGGACCGGACTGCCGGAAGGCATTGCGGTGGCCGTCGGCAATGTGGACGCGCACGTCACCGCGCCGGCCGCCCAAGCCGTCGACGCCGGTCAGATGGTCGCGATCATGGGCACCTCGACGTGCCACGTCATGAGCTCCGGAGTGCTGCGTGAGGTGCCGGGTATGTGCGGCGTCGTCGACGGCGGGATCGTCTCAGGCTCGTACGGGTATGAGGCCGGCCAGAGCGGTGTCGGTGACATCTTCGGCTGGTTCGTCGATCACGGCGTACCGGCGTACGTACGCGAGGCGGCAGACGCTGCTGGCGTCGGCGTCCACGATCACCTCACCGAGCTCGCGTCTCGCCAGTCCGTCGGCGCCCATGGATTGGTTGCCCTCGATTGGCACAGCGGCAACCGCTCGGTTCTTGTCGACCACGAGCTGACCGGGCTGATCGTCGGGCAGACCCTCGCGACCCGGCCTGAGGACATCTATCGCGCGCTGATCGAGGCGACGGCGTTCGGCACGCGCACGATCATCGAGACGTTCAATGACAGTGGCGTGCCGGTCAACGAACTCATCATCGCCGGTGGGTTGTCCAAGAACCCGCTCCTCATGCAGATCTACTCCGACGTGACCCGCTTGCCGCTATCGGTGATCGGGTCCGAGCAGGGCCCCGCTCTGGGCTCTGCCCTCCATGCTGCCGTCGCGGCTGGCGCGTACGCGGACATACGCGCCGCCGCGAAGGCTATGGGCTCCCTCAATCGGGCAGTGACCCTGCCCGATGAGGGACGCTCCAAGGTCTACGACCGGCTGTTCGCCGAGTACACCGCGCTGCACGACCACTTCGGTCGAGGCGGCAACGACGTCATGCACCGTCTCCACGCGCTGCGCCGTGAGGCGCTGGCAGGAGGTACGCCATGACGATCTCCCAGGACGTCGCCTCGACGATCGCCAGACTGCGCCGTGAGGTGTGTGGGCTCCACGCCGAGCTCACCCGCTATGAGCTTGTCGTCTGGACCGCCGGCAATGTCTCCGCCCGGGTTCCCGGCGCCGATGCGCTCGTCATCAAGCCGAGCGGCGTCAGCTACGACGACCTCACGCCGGACAACATGGTGGTCACCGATCTCGAGGGCAAGGTGCTCGAGGGCGATCTCGCACCCTCGTCCGACACCGCAGCCCAGGCCTACGTCTACCGCCACATGTCTGAGGTCGGCGGCGTCGTGCACACCCACTCGACGTATGCGACAGCCTGGGCCGCACGAGCCGAGCCCATCCCGTGCGTGCTCACGATGATGGCCGATGAGTTCGGCGGCGAGATCCCGGTCGGACCGTTTGCCCTGATCGGCGACGACTCGATCGGCCGGGGAATCGTCGAGACGCTGCGCGGCAGCAAGTCCCCGGCGGTACTGATGCAGAACCACGGGGTGTTCGCCATTGGCAAGGATGCGCGCTCTGCCGTGAAGGCCGCCGTCATGTGCGAAGACGTCGCACGTACGGTCCACATCGCACGTCAGCTGGGGGAGCCGGTAGCCATCCCGGAGGACTCGATCGCCAGCTTGTACGACCGCTATCAGAACATCTACGGGCAATGAGCCCACACAAGGAGAATTCGTGAACACCGACGAGCGTGAGATCTGGTTCCTCACCGGAAGCCAGAGCCTGTACGGCGACGACACATTGCGTCAGGTCGCCGAGCAGTCCCGCGCGATTGCCGAGCAGCTCGGGGACTCGCCCCAGCTGTCGACCCGCCTCGTGTGGAAGCCGGTGCTGACTTCGTCGGATGCGATTCGCCGAGTCGTGCTGGACGCCAACGCCGATGACAGCTGCGTCGGTCTTATCGGCTGGATGCATACGTTCTCGCCGGCCAAGATGTGGATCAACGGTCTGGATGCCCTCCAGAAGCCGTTCCTCCACCTGCACACGCAGGCCAATGTCGAGATTCCGTGGTCCACGATCGACATGGACTTCATGAACCTCAACCAGGCCGCCCATGGTGACCGGGAGTTCGGCTACATCCAGACGCGCATCGGCGTCGCCCGCAAGACCATTGCCGGACACGTCAGCGATCCGTCAGTGAGCTCACGCATCGGGGCTTGGGCTCGAGCGGCGGTCGGTGCACACGACCTGCGCAGCCTCAAGCTCGCCAGGTTCGGAGACAACATGCGCGATGTCGCGGTCACCGAAGGTGACAAGGTCGAGGCGCAGCTCAAGTTCGGCGTCTCGGTCAACACGTACGGCGTCAACGACCTCGTCGATGTCGTGGATGCGGTCGAGCCGTCTGCGATCGACAAGCTCGTCGCGGAGTACGAGGACACGTACGACGTTGCCGCGGACCTGCGTACAGGCGGAGACCGGCACGATGCGCTTCGCTACAGCGCCCAGCTTGAGGCGGGCCTGCGCCAGTTCCTCGAGGCCGGAGGTTTCGGGGCGTTCACGACGAACTTCGAGGATCTCGGCGGGCTCCGTCAGCTGCCCGGCATGGCCGTTCAGCGGCTCATGGCCGATGGCTATGGATTCGGCGGCGAAGGCGACTGGAAGACGGCAGTCCTGGTCCGGACGACCAAGACGATGGCCGAGGGGATGCCAGGCGGCACCTCGTTCATGGAGGACTACACGTATCACCTGGAGCCGGGCAATCAGAAGTCGCTCGGAGCCCACATGCTTGAGGTCTGCCCGACGATCACGTCGAACCGTCCCAGCATCGAGGCGCATCCGCTCTCGATGGGCAACCGGGAGGATCCCGTACGTATGCGATTCATCGCCGACTCAGGCGAGGGGATCGTCGTCGGGCTGTCCGATCTGGGCGACAGGTTCCGGCTGACCGCCAATGACGTGACGCTGGTCCAACCGGATGAAGCACTGCCCAATCTGCCCGTGGCCTGCGCGGTCTGGGAGGCGCATCCCTCCCTGCCGACTGCGGCCGAAGCCTGGCTCATCGCGGGCGCGCCGCACCACACGGTGCTGTCGACTGCGGTCGGGCTTGAGGAATTCGAAGATCTCGCCGACATCCTGCGCACTGAGCTGCTGCACATCGGCAACGACACGACCACCCGCGCCTTCCTCAAGGAAGTGCGATGGAACCAGGCGTACTACCGGCTCGCCGAAGGTTTCTGACCCCAAGAACTCGGGCGGCGCCCTCTTTCTCCAGGGAGGGCGCCGACCGGCTCAAGCCGCGACTGTTGCTGCTTCGTCGACTGGCTCCAGCGCGAGAGCCAGGATCTCGGACACGTCGGCCACCGGGCGTACGTCGAGCTCCGCCAGCACCTCTTCGGGCACGTCGACCAGGTCGACCTCGTTGCGGGCTGGGATGAAGATCGTCTTCAGTCCAGCGCGCTGTGCGGCCATCAGCTTCTGCTTGACGCCACCGATCGGCAGCACACGACCGTTGAGTGTGACCTCGCCGGTCATGCCGACGTCGGCGCGTACCTTACGGCCGAGCGCCAGCGACGTGAGCGCGGTGACCATGGTGACGCCCGCGGACGGACCGTCCTTGGGGACGGCGCCGGCCGGTACGTGCAGGTGGATCGAACGCTCGAGCGTCTCCAGGTCGATACCGATCTCGTCAGCGTGTGAGCGCACGTACGACAGCGCGATCTGCGCCGACTCCTTCATCACGTCGCCGAGCTGACCGGTGATCGCGAGTCCGCGTTCGCCGTCGTATGCGCTCGCCTCGATGAACAGCACATCGCCACCAAGCCCGGTGACCGCGAGACCAGTCGCGACGCCAGGTACGGCAGTGCGCTCCTCAGACTCCGGCGTGAACCTAGGGCGACCGATGTAATCGACGAGGGTCTTCTCGTCGACGACGACAGGCGACTCGACGTCCGGTTCAGTCAGCTTGGTCGTGACCTTGCGGAACACCTTGGCGAGCAGTCGCTCCATCTGACGAACGCCGGCTTCACGCGTGTAAGAAGCGGCGATCTCGCGCAGTGCCTCGTCGGTGATCGCGACCTCGTCGTCCGTCAGGGCAGCACGCTCCAGCTGGCGGGGAGCCAGGTAGCGACGGGCGATCTGCACCTTGTCGTCCTCGGTGTAGCCGTCGAGCTGCACGAGCTCCATGCGGTCGAGCAGAGGCTGTGGGATCGACTCGATCACGTTGGCCGTCGCCAGGAACAGCACGTCGGACAGGTCGAGATCGAGATCGAGGTAGTGGTCGCGGAACGTGTGGTTCTGCGCCGGGTCCAGCACCTCGAGCAGAGCTGCGGCAGGGTCGCCGCGGTAGTCAGCGCCGACCTTGTCGATCTCGTCGAGCAGGATCACGGGGTTCATCGATCCGGCTTCGCCGATCGCGCGGACCAGGCGTCCGGGGAGCGCGCCGACGTACGTACGGCGGTGTCCACGGATCTCCGCCTCGTCACGGACGCCACCGAGGGCGACACGTACGAAGTTGCGGCCCAGCGCTCGAGCGACGCTCTCGCCGAGAGATGTCTTGCCTACGCCGGGAGGGCCTACGAGCGCCATGACAGCGCCGGAGCCGCGTCCACCGACAACCTCAAGGCCGCGGTCCTTGCGGCGTGCGCGGACGGCGAGGTATTCGACGATGCGGTCCTTCACGTCGTCCAGGCCGTGGTGATCGGCATCCAACACCTCACGGGCAGCGCTGATGTCTGTCTTGTCGTCGGTCTTCACGTTCCACGGGAGCTCAAGAACGGTGTCGAGCCAGGTACGGATGTAGCCCGCTTCAGGGTTCTGGTCGCTGCCGCGTTCGAGCTTGCCGACTTCGCGGAGCGCCGCCTTGCGTACGTCGTCGGGGAGATCCGCCTCCTCGACACGCTCGCGGTAGTCCTTGGTGTCCTCGGGCTCGTCGTCGCCGAGCTCCTTGCGGATTGCAGCGAGCTGCTGGCGCAGCACGAACTCGCGCTGGTTCTTGTCGATGCTCTCCTGCACCGACTCCGAGATCTTCTCGTTGACGTCCGCTTCGGCGAGGTAGTCGCGGGCCCAGCCGATCAGGACGTTCAGGCGCTCTTCGACATCGGAGGTCTCGAGGAGCTGGCGCTTCTGCTCCAGCTCGAGGTACGACGCGTAGCCCGCCGTGTCGGCGAGCTGGCCGGGGTTGGTGATGCGCTGGACGGAGTCGATGACCTGCCAGGCGTTGCGCTTCTGCAGGATCGTGACGAGCAGGCCCTTGTAGGTCTGCGCGAGGTCGCGTACGGCATCGGTGGGCTCGGGGTCATCAACCAGCTCAGCCTCGACCCACAGCGCTGCGCCGGGTCCGGTCACGCCGCCCTGGATGTGTGCACGCTGCTCGGCCTGGATGACCGCGCCGGGGCCACCGCCGGGGAGCCGCCCGACCTGCTGGATCGTCGCGACCACGCCGTACGTCGCGTAGCGGTCCTCGAGTCGCGGTGCGACGAGGAGCCGGTCGTCGTTGCTCGTACGTGCGGCGTCGACGGCAGCGCGGGCGGCATCATCGAGCTCGATCGGGACGACCATTCCGGGCAGGACGACGACGTCTTCGAGTGCCAGAACGGGGAATTTGTGCAGCGTGGTCACGGGATCTCCTGAAGTTGAGTCTGACGGGCTCAACTACGCGTAGGAGTCGCTTGTTCCTCTGAGACAGCGTGTTCGCTCAGGGCGGACTATGTCGACCGGCTGTCAATCAGCTGCGCGTGAGTCCAGGATGCGTTGGCGGTGCGCCAGGAAGAATGGGACAAAGGTGCTGATGCCGATCAGCAGGGACAGCGCGACGTACGCGACGTACCAACCGGCGCCGATTCCGACCTTGCGGGATTCGACCCACATCAGCACGAACACGGCCAGACCAAGGAAGAACACGTCGTAGACCAGAAAGAGTGAAGCGTTGTTGGCGTTGATCGCGTCGCGCCAGAAATGATCTGTCCCGTCCACGAGACCTTCATCGAAGTACTCGAGGGCTTGGGAGCCCGTGAAGAACAGAGCGACGACCCCGATGAGAACGTAGACATGCCAGAGCCTCATCGCTGGAGTATGGCACCGAAACACCGGGTCCGGACTTCTTCGTCAGATTGGCTCGACTCAGGGCGTCTGCCCGCGGACGGCGACTGCCACTGCAGTCAGGTCGAACGATCCGCCGGGAGAGCCGAGCTTCGTGAAGCAGGCGTCCCTGAGTAGGTCAAGGTCGCCGGGAGCAAGCGATGTCGCGTAGGCGCCGCCGGGGCCGACGCCGAGAGTGAACGGCAGCCAGTAGTCCTCGAAGTCCACGTACGTCGTGGTGACTTCGAGGTCAGCCGATGAGATGTCCCTCAGCCCGTGCGACTGCCATGCAGCGACCAGCTCATCCTGTGAGCAAAACGGCATCGTGGTCTGCTCGCCGGGCGCGTCCGGGTCGAGGGTAAGAGCGGCATCCCAGAACGTGCGCAGCATCTGCATACGGCCGCGGTAGTCCCACGTGCACGCAGCAATAGTGGCTCCAGGTCGAGCGACCCGGCACATCTCTCGTATGCCTGCATCAGCGTCAGGCAGAAAATTGAGGACGAGCTGCGACACCACGAGATCGAACGAGCCGTCGTCCCATGGCAGTTCCGACGCGGGCGCCTGCCGTACGTCGGCATCTGGCACCCGCTCGACGCAGGCCGCGACGAAGGGCTCCGACGGATCGGCAGCCGCGACGTTCGACGGAGCAGTGCGGGCCGCGAGCACTTCGGTGAGTGCTCCCGGCCCGCATCCGACATCCAGCACTGCAGCTTTTGCAGGCACGACGGCAAAGTCGGCGAAGACGTGCGCCAGCTGGTTGGAATACCGGCCCATGTAGCGGTCGTACGACCCCCGCGAGGCATCGAAGCTCATGCCTCGCATTGACCCAGATCGCTACGCGCTTCGTCAATGACTCAGACGGAGACTGCCTCGCGCAGGCCGTCGACGAGGGGAGTGGTCGGGCGTCCGATCAGCGCGCTGAGGTCGCCGCTCGTGCCGTCGAGCAGGCCGTCGCGTGTGTTGCCGTCGAGGGCAACCAGGAATCCGGCTGTCCCTTCATCGACACCGGCACCGACGAGAGCGCTCTGGTGCTCTTCGGCGGTGACATTCGCCAGCGCGACGTCGCTGCCAATCGCCGTGCTGATGGCGTCAGCGAGCTCCTGCTGCGTCCAGGCGTAGTCGCCCGAGAGCTCATACACTCTGCCGGCGGTCGAGCTGTCGGTGAGAACGATCGCGGCAGCCTCCGCGAAGTCCTTGCGACTCGCACTCGAGATGCGACCCTCGCCGGCGCTGGTCAGGAGCGAGCCAGTCTGACGGGCCTGCTCGATGGACGGTAGGTAGTTCTCGGAATACCAGCCATTGCGAAGGATCGTTGACGGAAGTCCTGAAGCGGCGATGAGTTCTTCGGTCGCCTTGTGCTCTGGGGCGAGGACCAGCGCTGAGGTAGTTGCCTTGGGTGCGCTCGTGTAGACGATCCGCTGGACACCTGCGGCCTTGGCCGCGTCGATTGCGTTGCCGTGCTGAGCGACGCGCTGGCCAAGTTCGTTGCCCGAGATCAGGAGGACGGTGTCCTCGGACGAGAACAGTCCGTTCAGGCTTGCTCGGTCGGAGAGGTCGATCTGCTGCGTACGGATGCCACGCTGGGCGAGCTCCGCGAGCTTCTCGGTGTTGCGGCCGGCGGCCACGATCTGGTCGGGCGAGATGCCGCGATCGAGGAGTGAGCTGACGGTGAGGGTGCCGAGCTGGCCGGTGGCACCGATGACGACGTAGGACATGGATTTCCCTTTCATTGGAAGCGTTCACCTGTCCCAACGGTCGGATCGCACCCATACTTCCCAATCGACAGTACGCACTTTCAGGTAAGGTACTGGTATGATGGTTAGTGACCGAAAGACGATCGACATCCCGGGGCTGGCGGATGGCGTCTTTCCTGCGCAGTGTCCGAGCCGGACCCTCCTGGATCACGTCACCAGCAAGTGGGGCGTGCTGGTGCTGCTGGCACTCGGCATCGACACGATGCGCTGGAGCGAGCTCCGTCGTTGCATTGAGGGCATCAGCGAGAAGATGCTGGCGCAGACCCTCAAGACCCTTGAGGCCGACGGACTCGTACGACGCGTCGCGCAGCCGGTCGTTCCGCCGCACGTCGAGTACAACCTGACTGCTGACGGACGCGAAGTCCATGACCGGCTGCGACCGCTCATGGAATGGGTAGGCGGCAACGCCGACCGGATCATCGAGGGCTAGGCACTCAACAGCTTGCGGGCCCGCCTCGGGGTCATGGGTTCACATCCGTGCGCGACGGCGTCGGCAATGATGCGTGGCTCGTCCTTCATCAGGCGCCACCCGCGTCGTACGAGGACCCACGGAGACTTGCGTCCCTCGCGCAGGTCGCGAACCAGCCGCAGACCGAAGGTCACCATGCGGTTGCGACGCAGGCAGATGGCTGCGTCGAGCATCCCAGCCGTACGGCAAGCATCGACGATGGCAGGCGCGAAGAGTCCCTCGGCGATGAACCGGTCGCCGGTCAGCGTGAGGGTGTGTGAACCCGTACGCGCGCTCGCTGCGATGTCATAGACCGGCACTTCCGTGACCCCGTTCTCGCAGAGCTCCTTGATGGCGGTGACCGCGGCAATGGCGTTCCATGAGCCGACGTCGTCCCAGTCGACGATGCCAAGACTGGAGCGCGGCATGTCGGGCTCGTCAGCGTCGCGATAGAAGTCGTCGAGTCTGAGAACGGTCCAGCCCAGGCGCGCAGCCAGGTGCGACTTGCCGGACCCCGAAGGCCCGGCCAGGATCACAACGCCCACTAGACGCCGATCGGGTGCCAGACCGTCTTGGTCTCGATGAGCGCTTCGAGCCGGGCGAGGCTCGGCTCGGCGAGCCAGTCGACCGTGGCGGCAGGTGCCCGCAGCACCCGCTTGAGGTTCTCGGCCGAGGCGACCTCGAGTTCGGCGGCGAGCTTGGCGTCGTCGACGCCAGCCAGGTCGAGCGCGTTGACATCCATGTGCGATGCCAGCCAGGGAGCGATCTCGGCGGCCGAGCCCGTGAGGATGTTGACGACTCCACCGGGCACGTCCGACGCCGCCATCACCTCCGAAAGCGTCACTGCAGGCACGGGATACTTCTCGCTCGCGATGACGACAACGGTGTTGCCGGTCGCGATGGCCGGTGCGATGACGGACACGAGTCCGAGCAGGGGGCCCCACGGTGCGACGATCGCCACGACGCCCGTCGGCTCGGGAGTCGAGAGGTTGAAGAACGGGCCCGAGACGGCGTTGGCATTGCCGAGGACCTGGACGTATTTGTCGGCCCAGCCGGCGTACCAAACGACACGATCGATCGCGGCGTCGACGTACGTGGAGGCCTTCTTCTCGGTCACGCCTTCGGATACGCGGAGATCGTCGATGAACTGCTCGCGGCGACCCTCCATGACCTCGGCGATGCGGTAGATGACCTGGCCGCGGTTGTAGGGCGTACGCGTCGACCAGCCGCCGAATGCCTTGCGGGCAGCGACGACCGCGTCACGGGCGTCCTTACGCGAGGCCTTCGCCATGTTGGCGATGAACTCGCCCTTGGAATCAACGGCCTCGTACGTTCGCCCGGACTCCGAGCGCGGGAAGGCGCCGTCGATGTAGAGCTTGTGGGTCTTGCGGACCTCAACGCGTGCCATCACTTAGCTCCCTTGAGGTACGCAGCAAGACCGTGCTTGCCGCCTTCGCGGCCATAGCCCGACTCCTTGTAGCCGCCGAACGGTGACGACGGATCGAACTTGTTGAACGTGTTGGCCCACACCACACCGGCGCGCAGCTGGTTGGCCATCGACAGGATCCGCGAACCCTTCTCGGTCCACACTCCAGCCGACAGACCGTACGGCGTGTTGTTGGCCTTCTCGACGGCCTCCGACGGCGTACGGAACGTCAGCACCGACAGGACCGGTCCGAAGATCTCCTCGCGGGCGATGCGATGCGCCTGGGTGACTCCGGTGAAGATCGTCGGCGGGAACCAGAAGCCGCTGTCGGGGATCTCGCACGGCACTGACCAGCGCTCTGCGCCTTCGGCGTCGCCGATGTCCGAGAGCTCCTTGATGCGGGCGAGCTGCTCGGACGAGTTGATGGCACCGATGTCGGTGTTCTTGTCGAGCGGATCGCCGAGTCGCAGTGTCGACATACGACGCTTGAGGCGCTCGAGCACATCGTCGTAGATGTTCTCCTGCACCAGGAGGCGCGACCCGGCGCAGCACACGTGGCCCTGGTTGAAGAAGATGCCGCCGACGATGCCTTCGATGGCCTGATCGAGCGGAGCATCGTCGAACACGATGTTGGCGGCCTTGCCGCCGAGCTCGAGGGTGACCTTCTTGTCGGTACCAGCGACTGAGCGAGCAATGGCCTTGCCGACTGCGGTCGAGCCGGTGAAAGCGACCTTGTCGACGTCGGGGTGGGTGACGAGCGCCTCGCCCGTCGCGCCGGCACCCGTGATGATGTTGACGACTCCAGGCGGCAGGTCAGCCTGCTGGCACACCTCGGCAAAAAGAAGCGCCGTCAGGGGAGTGGTCTCAGCAGGCTTGAGGACGACGGTGTTGCCGGCCGCGAGCGCCGGAGCGATCTTCCACGCCAGCATCATGATCGGGAAGTTCCAGGGGATGACCTGACCCGCGACGCCGAGCGCCTTCGGATCAGGGCCAAGGCCCGCATAGCCGAGCTTGTCGGCCCAGCCGGCGTAGTAGAAGAACCACTGCGAGACGAGCGGCAGGTCGACGTCGCGCGACTCCTTGATCGGCTTGCCGTTGTCGAGCGACTCCAGGACTGCGAACTCGCGCGAGCGCTCGGCCATGATGCGGGCGATGCGGTAGAGGTACTTGGCGCGCTCGCTGCCGGGCAGCTTGGACCAAACGGTCTCGTATGCCTTGCGGGCGGCCTTGACCGCGAGGTCGACGTCCGACGCCGTTGCCTCGGTGATCTCGGCGAGTACCTCTTCGGACGACGGGCTGATCGACTTGAACGATCCGCCCTTGCCGTCGACGAACTCACCGTTGATGAACAACCCGTAGGAGCTCTTGATGTCGACGATCGCACGCGACTCAGGAGCCGGTGCGTACTCGAAGGTCTTCTTCTTGGCCATGGCAATCAGTCCAGGGTGACGTAGTCGGGGCCGGAGTAGTGGCCAGTGGCCAGCTTCTGGCGTTGCATGAGCAGGTCGTTCAAGAGGGTGGAGGCCCCGAACCGGAACCAGTCGGGGTCGAGCCAGTCCTCGCCGACGATCTCGTTGACCATCACGAGGTACTTGATCGCATCCTTCGACGTACGAATGCCACCGGCAGGTTTGACGCCAACCTGGCGGCCTGTCTCGGCGCGGAAGTCGCGTACGGCTTCGAGCATCACCAAGGTGACGGGGAGGGTCGCGGCGGGCTGCACCTTGCCGGTGCTGGTCTTGATGAAGTCGGCACCCGCCTGCATCGCGAGCCACGAGGCCTTGCGGACGTTGTCGTAGGTCTGCAGCTCGCCGGTCTCGAAGATCACCTTGAGGTGTGCGTGCGATCCGTCGGGACGGGCGCACGCTTCGCGGGTGGCGACGATCTCGTCGTAGACGAGGTCGTAGTTGCCGGCGAGGAACGCGCCGCGGTCGATGACCATGTCGATCTCGTCAGCACCGGCCTCGACGGCGTCGCGAGTGTCGGCGAGCTTGATGTCGAGAGCTGCTCGGCCTGACGGGAACGCGGTCGCGACGCTGGCGACATTCAGCCCTGAGTCGCCGAGGGCTTCCTTGGCGATGGCGACCATGTCGGGGTAGACGCAGACGGCAGCGGCGGCGGGGCACGTCGGATCAGTGGGATCGGGTCGCATGGCCTTGTTGGCCAGTGCGCGGACCTTGCCCGGAGTGTCAGATCCTTCGAGCGTTGTCAGGTCGACCATCGAGATGGCGAGGTCGATCGCCCACGCCTTGGAGGTGGTCTTGATCGAGCGGGTACCGAGGCCGGCAGCGCGCGCTTCCACGCCGACCTGATCGACGCCGGGAAGGCCGTCGAGAGTCTTGCGCAGGGATGCAGTCGCAGTCACCAGTCAAGGTTAGTTGCAAGTGGCGTGAGCCGGAAACGTCCCGCGTGAGTGCTTGACTGTCTGCATGACGATGTCGACCTTTCTGCTCGTTGTCGCGACCGTCCTCACAGGTCTGTCAGCGGGCCTGTTCGTGACGTTCTCCTACGCCGTGATGCCCGGACTGAGCCGTAGCGACGACGACGCGTTCGTCTCGGCGATGCGCGGTATCAACGTGGCGATCCTCAACCCGCTGTTCGCCCTGGTGTTCGTCGGATCGGCTCTGGCGACCGTTGCGTCCCTGGTCGCCGGATGGGACGAGCTGGCTCGCTCTTGGGTCATCGCAGGACTCGCGACCTACGTCGCTGGCGCGTTCCTGATCACGGGAGCAGTCAACGTACCCCTCAACAACGAGCTCGAGGCCGGCACAGAGAGCCCGGCCGAGCTTCGGAGATCGTTCGAGTCGCGGTGGGTCGCGTGGAACCATGTGCGCTCGGTGCTCACCGTTGCCGCGTTCGCGTGCCTCGTTGTGGCGTCGCTGAAGTCCTAGACCCCGAGCGCGGCAGCCAGGTCGGCCTTGATCGCGGCCAGCGCCGCATCAGCGGTCGTGCGTGCGGCCTCGATCGAGTCGTCAACGGGCACGACGATCTCGAGATAGCACTTGAGCTTGGGCTCAGTGCCCGACGGCCGACAGATGATGCGTGCGCCACCGTCGAGCTGGAGCCGAATGCCGTCGGTCGGAGGAAGTCCCTGATAGCCATCGGCAAGGTCATCGACGGCAGTGACGTTCTGGCTGCCGAGAGTCGACGGGGGATTGGTCCTCAGCGTCTCCATCGCGCGGGCGATGATCGCGAGGTCCTCCACGCGTACAGACAGCTGCGTCGTCGCGTGAAGTCCGTGCTCTCGGTAGATGTCATCGAGGCGGTCGATCAGGGTCTTGCCTTCGGCTTTGAGTCCGGCGGCCAGCTCGAGCACCGTGATGATCGCTGATACGCCGTCCTTGTCACGGGCGATGTCGGGAGCGACGGAGTAGCCGAGCGCTTCCTCATAGCCATACGCGAGGTCCGGGATCTTGCCGATCCATTTGAACCCCGTGAGCGTCTGCTGCCACGGCTGGTCGTACGCCGCAGCGATCCGGCCCAGCAGGTCGGACGAAACGATCGACGAGGCGTACGTACCGGTGACGCCTCGCCGCAGCAGGAAGTCGGCCAGGAGCGCTCCGACCTGGTCACCGCTGAACATGCGGAACGACTCACCGTCGCGAACGCCAACAGCGCAGCGGTCGGCATCGGGGTCGTTGGCCACAATGATGTCGGCGCCGACCTCCGAGGCGAGCTTGAGCGACAGGTCCATCGCGCCCGGCTCCTCGGGATTGGGGAACGCCACGGTGGGGAAGTCAGGATCCGGGTCACCCTGCTGCCGTACGACGTGCAGCGCCGGGAAACCCGATCGCGCGACGGTCTCGACGAGCGTGTCACGACCGACCCCATGCATCGGGGTGTAGACGGCGACGATGTCGCGGGGTCCCTCGTCCGGCAGCGCGACAACCGCCTCGACGTAGGCCTCGGCGACCTCAGGACCCAGCAGCTCGTACGCATCGCTGCGCGGCAGCTCATCCACCCGCCCGACTCGGTCGATTGCGTCGGAGATGTCGGAGTCCTCGGGCGGCACGATCTGGCTCGAGTCTGCGAGGTAGACCTTGTAGCCGTTGTCCTGGGGCGGGTTGTGCGAGGCGGTCACCATCACGCCGGAGCTGCACCCGAGGTGGCGGATTGCGAACGCCAGCACGGGCGTCGGAAGGTGGGTTGGCAGCAGGTACGCGTGGACGCCCGCGGCCTCCATGATCTCAGCGGTGTCGCGGGCAAAGATGTCGGAGTTGTAGCGAGCGTCGTAGCCCACCACGACAGACGGATTGTCCTCGCGCTCGACGAGGTAGGCGGCCAGGCCAGCCGCGGCTTGGGCAACGATCACTCTGTTCATCCGGTTGGGACCGGCGCCGAGGGCACCGCGTAGGCCAGCCGTGCCGAACTGCAGGCGCATGGAGAAGCGGTCCTCCAGCTCGACGGTGTCGTTCGAGTCGATCAGAGCCTGGAGCTCGTCGCGGGTGACGGGATCGGGATCCTGGCTCAGCCATTCGAGAGCCTGCTCGACGACGCCCATCAGATCCTCGGCAGCACTTCGGCGAGCAGAGCACCCATACGCGTAGCGGCTGACTTGCCTGCTTCGAGCACTTCTTCATGGTTGAGCGGTTCGCCTGACATGCCGGCTGCCAGGTTGGTGACCAGCGAGAGTCCGAGCACCTCCATACCCGCCTCGCGGGCAGCAATCGCCTCGAGCACGGTGGACATGCCGACCAGGTCGCCACCGATCGCCCGCACCATGTTGATCTCGGCTGGTGTCTCGTACTGAGGCCCGGTGAACTGCACGTAGACGCCCTCGTCGAGCGTCGGGTCGACCTCTCGGAACATCGCCCGGAGGCGGGGGGAATAGAGGTCGGTGAGATCGACGAAGTTGGCACCCTCGATCGGCGAGGTCGCCGTGAGGTTGATGTGGTCCTTGATCAGCACGGGCGTACCGGGCACCCAGCTCGGGTTGAGACCACCGCAGCCGTTCGTCAGCACCATCGTCTTCACGCCGGCTGCCGCGGCCGTACGTACGCCGTGCACGACAGAGGAGACGCCGCGGCCTTCATAGAAGTGCGTGCGGCCCAGGAAGATCAGCAGCCGCTTGTCGCCGAGTGCGAGTGAGCGGATCGTGCCACCGTGGCCCGCCACTGCGGGGGCGCTGAATCCGGGCAGCTCGGCAACGGGGATCTCGAACTCGGGCTTGCCCAGGGCGTCGGCGGCCGGAAGCCAGCCGGATCCCATGACGAGTGCTGTGTCGTGCTGGGCTCCACCAGTGCGATCTCTGATCGCGTCGGCGGCCTGCTGGGCGAGTTCTTGGGAGGTCACCTGCCGTACGTTATCCGCTCGCATGTCTCAATGGGCCCTTCGGCGCGATGCGACTGCGTCGGTGGAGCCCCTCCCGCGACTTCGTCGCTAGGGTCAGGCGCGGCCGCTCCGCGGCGGTGCGAGGATGGTGTCGTGACGCACGTGACGATCATTGGTGGCGGCCCCGGTGGCTACGAGGCTGCTCTTGTTGCCTCGCGTCTTGGGGCCGAGGTGACGCTGGTCGAGCGCGATGGTGTCGGCGGCTCGACCGTGCTCACGGACTGTGTTCCCAGCAAGACGCTGATCGCCACGTCGGACCTGCTGACTGACGTCAGTGGCGCGGCTGAGCTCGGCATCGAGGTGCCGACCGCTGTACGCGCGGATCTCGCCGCCGTCGACAACCGTGTGCTGGCGCTGGCACTGGCTCAGTCCGCCGACATCGCAGAGCGGCTCGTCGCCAGTGGCGTGAAGATCATCTCGGGCACCGCGACGATCGAGTCAGCGCAGCTGGTTGTCGTCGAGGGCACGCAGCGCATTGAGACGGACGCGATCCTTCTCGCAACTGGTGCTCATCCGCGCGTCAGCCCAGACGCGCAGCCGGACGGCGAGCGGATTCTGACCTGGGAGCAGATATACGCGCTGCAGGAACTTCCTGAGCACATGATCGTCGTCGGCTCGGGCGTGACGGGTGCTGAGTTCGCGAGCGCCTACAACGGTCTCGGCGCCACGGTCACACTCGTCTCCAGCCGCGATCGGGTGCTGCCCGGCGAGGACGCGGATGCCGCCACAGTCATCGAAGACGTCTTCAAGCGACGCGGGATGACGGTCCTCGGCAAATCTCGTATGGAGAAGGTCGAACGCACGGGCGATGGCGTCCGCGTGACGCTGACTGACGGTCGTACGGTTGACGGCTCGCACTGCCTGCTGGCGCTGGGATCGATCCCCAACACGGAGGGCCTCGGCCTCGACGCGATCGGCGTCGAGCTGAACGAGAGCGGCTTCATCGACGTCGACAGGGTGTCCCGTACCTCGGTACGCGGCGTCTACGCTGCCGGCGACTGCACTGGAGTCCTGATGCTTGCGTCGGTTGCTGCGCAGCAAGGACGAATCGCCATGTCCCACCTGCTGGGCGATGCGGTTCATCCGCTTGACCTGGGCAAGGTGTCGAGCAACGTGTTCACCTCGCCCGAGATCGCCACTGTGGGGCTGTCGCAGAAGCAAGTCGATGAGTCAGACATGCAGGTCGTCGCTGCAACGCTTCCGCTCGCGTCCAATGCCCGCGCCAAGATGCAGGGCGTTCACGACGGCTTCGTCAAGATCTTCGCCCGCCGGGGGATGGGCATCGTCGTAGGTGGTGTGGTCGTCGGCCCGAAGGCCAGCGAGCTGATCCACGTCATCTCCTTGGCTGTGTCTGCCTCGCTCACGGTCGACCAGGTGGCTGACGCTTTCACGATCTACCCGTCTCTATCGGGTTCGGTTGCCGAGGCTGCACGGCGCCTCCACGGCACTCCCTGACCCCTGACATTGCCTGAAATTACAGGCGTGTAGTTATGTGACAGTTGTGGCTTATGTGACGAAAGTCGTGTGTAATTCAGTGGTTAGTGAGAGCTTCCCCGCTCGCTCATCCACCTGAACGGATTGTCGTCATGACACTCAGGCGCCTGCTGTTCCGTGCCGTCGTCCCGTTGTCTGTCTTTGCCGTGCTCGCAACCCTGATGGTTTCGCACGGGATCAGTAGCGCAAGCGATGGACAGGGAGACGAGCAGGCGAGCGCGGGCACCCCCGCCGTGGTCCGGGATCGTGCGGTTCCTGTGATGCCAAAGGCGGAGCGTGAGCCGGCTCCGCCCCGCACGAGCAAAGACGACGCTGGAGAAGACGACCTCGCCGCCGCTGCGGACACGGTGGTCGCGCAGCTCCCTGCTACCAAGGTGGCAAAGTTCTCGCTGCTGGGCGTCACCTGGCGTGAGGGCTTGGTCGATGCTGATACTGCCGTCGAAGTGCGTTGGCGCGGCAACGACGGGTGGTCCGACTGGACTGAGCTCCACGTGGAGCCGTCGAACGAGGGCACTCCCGGAACTGAGCCCTACTGGGTCGGTAGCGCCGACGCCGCTGCTGTGCGTGTTCTTTCGACATCTGACGCTGCTCCTCGCGGACTCGAGCTCGCCACGATCGACCCAGGCAAGATGCCGACGTCCTCGGGGCTGCGGACCGTTTCCGGGTCCGTTTCGCGACCGACGATCATTTCGCGCGCAGCATGGGGCGCCAACAACAGCGGAACGTGCAGCAGTCCCATTTACGGCTCGTCCCTGCGTGGAGCAGTGATTCACCACACGGCAGGAAGCAACACCGAACCGGCGGACCGATCGGCTGCAGTCGTGAAGGCGACGCAGGCGTATCACATGAACAGTCGCGACTGGTGCGACATCGCCTACAACTTCCTGGTCGACCGCTACGGCCAGATCTTCGAGGGACGCAAGGGCGGCATAGACAAGGTCGTCCGCGGAGCCCACTCGGGCAACGGTTCGGTCAACGAACAGACCACCGGCATCGCGCTCATGGGCACGTTCACCACGGCCGCTCCCACGACGGCGATGAAGAGCGCGCTCGTACGCCTCACGGCGTGGAAGCTCAACCTTCACGGCGTTCCAGCCAAGGGCACGTACTCGCTGGGCGGGAAGACACTCAACCGAATCGCTGGCCACCGCAATGTCGTCAGCACGGAGTGCCCGGGGGCCACGGTGTATTCGTGGCTGACCTCCACCAGCTCGACAGGTTTGCGCACCCAGGTCGCGGACGCGATTGCGGCTGGCGCTGTGACCGCCGAGCGGCCTGCAACGGTGGCGTTGCCGACAGTCAAGGCGGGCTATCACTCAGCGCGCGTCTATTGGACTGCGGTGCCCAACGCGACGACGTACGACGTGTGTCTGATGGCCGACAAGACCCAAACGTCTTGCTCGCGGCTGGTCACTGGGGTGACCGAACTGACGACATACCTGCAGGACCTCAAGCCGACCGCTGACACGGACTGGTACGTCAAGGTCCGGGCGCTCGATAATGGCGTCAAGGGCTACTGGTCGTCACTACGGGGATTCAACCTCCAGACCGCAACTGGGAACACTGTCACCGTCCCGAGCTCTCGGGAGATCACCGTGCTGGGCCATGGCTATGGTCATGGCATCGGCATGAGCCAGTACGGTGCACAAGGCGCTGCGAAGCAGGGCGTGACATACGCCAGCATCCTTTCGCGCTACTACCCGGGCACCACGCTGGGCGAACGCTCGGGCAATATCCGCGTGTTGATCTCCCAGGACACCACCGACCCCGTCGAGATCGCCGGACGATCAGGACTGGTGTTCCGCAATGTGGCAGCTCGCACGACCGTGACGCTGCCGACCTTGATCGGCGGCGACACGGTGACCCGCTGGCGAATCCTCCAGGTCACGAGCGACATGAGGCAGTCGACCTTGCAGTACAAGACCACGGGGGACTACAAGAGCTACAACGCGACGCGTTGGACGGGTGACGGGCAGTTCGAAGGTCCCTCGTCGATCGGGCTGATCATGCCCGACGGCGCGACGCTCAAGTACCGCGGCGCGATCCGTTCGGCGGTGCCCTCGGCTGGCTCCACGAGCCGCAACACGGTCAACGTCGTATCCATCGAGAACTACGTGAGGGGTGTCATCGCAGCGGAGATGCCTTCGAGCTGGATGCCAGAAGCACTCAAGTCCCAGGCAGTCGCAGCTCGAACGTACGGGGTGCGCAGCATCACCTCGTCCCGCTACTACGACATCTGCAGCACGACGTCGTGCCAGGTCTACGGAGGAGCGAGCCGAGAGACGACGAACACCGACTCCGCAGTCGCTGCCACCGCACGCAAGGTCCTCATGCACGATGGCAAGCCCGCGTTCACGCAGTTCTCCTCGTCGTCGGGCGGTTACACCGCACCCGGCAGTCAGACGTACCTCAAGGCCGTCAGCGATCCGTGGGACAACTGGACAGGCAACGCAAATCACGCCTGGAGCACGACCGTCTCGGCCTCGACGATCGAGAACGCCCATCCGACGATCGGCACGCTCAAGCAGCTCACGGTGACCAAACGAAATGGATACGGCGACTGGGGAGGTCGCGTCACGTCCGTGAGTCTTGTGGGATCTAAGACGACCGTCACGATTTCGGGGGACAGTGCACGTTGGTCATTCGGGTTGAAGTCCAACTGGTTCAGGTTCTGAACTTCGGGCTGAGCGGTCGGGGGTTAGGGTCGAGCGTATGCGTCCTTTCATCTCGGGAACGATCGCAGCAGTGGCCCTCATCGCCTCGGTCTACGTTCCAGTCCATGCCGACAGCACGACACACCCCACAGCTGAGCCGGTTGAGGTAGGCACCACGACCGTCCCCGCGGTCACTGATGCCGTCGCCGAGGAGGCTGAGAAGGCCGATGACGATGCGGCCGACTTGGTCGCGCAACTGCCGGCCAGGCGGACGGACGACTTCGGTCTGGTCGGGGTGACTTGGACCCGTGGCTTCCAGGCAAAGGGGATGACGGTCCAGGTGCGACTCCGCACCGACGGCGCATGGGCAGACTGGGAAGAGCTCGAGGTCGACATCCATGAGGGCGAGAGCGGTCGTGACGGCACCGAACCCATGTGGGTCGGATCTGCAGACGGTGTCGCCGTGCGAGTCATGAGCCCGACGGGTCAGCGACCCAGTGGTCTGTCGGTCTCCACCATCGATCCCGGTTCTGAGCCACGTGGCACGGCAAGTCCAGCGATCTACACCGGCGGCCTAGCCGGAGCCGTGACGCAGGTCGCCGACGGTTCACCGACCTACACCCCGAAACCCACCATCATCTCGCGCTCGTCGTGGGGCGCCAAGAAGAACACCTACTGCGACAGTCCACGTGTCGGCAACGAGACGCGTGGCGTCGTCGTGCACCACACTGCTGGCAGCAACTCCTACTCCCAGTCCCAGTCGGCGGGCATCGTTCGAGCGGTGCAGGCCTTCCACATGAACGGTCGGGACTGGTGCGACATCGGCTACAACTTCCTGGTCGACAAGTACGGGCAGATCTTCGAGGGTCGTGTGGGTGGCGTTGACCGCGCCGTACGAGGTGCTCACGCCGGGCACAAGGGAGTGAACCTCTACACGATGGGCGTATCCATGATGGGCACGTATACGTCCTCGGAGCCCAGCCCAGAGACCAAGGACGCGATGGTCAAGCTCATCGGATGGCGTCTCGGAACGACATTCAACCAGGCGAAAGGTACCTACGGAGTCGGCCCGTACACGCTCAATCGCATTGCCGGTCACCGCAATGTCGTCGCCACCCAGTGCCCCGGCGCAGCGGCGTATGCCTGGCTAAGCGCAGACGGTGGACTACGCGATCGAGTGGCGGACTACATCGCCGATTACTCGTCCGACATCAAGACTCGTGTGGCGCAGTTGGGCAGGGACTACACCGGGCCGGTCTACATCGGCGAGTACCCGTTCAGTCAGGGTCCCGGCGGTCGAAAGGCTCGACTGGAACGTCTCGACATGTACTCCAGCTCATTTGGCACGTTCAGAGTGGGCGGAACGTACCGAGTGGGCTACAAGTCGCGAGACGAGCAAGCGGGTGTTCTGGGTGTGCCCATTGCCGACGCGAAGAGCTCGTCGGTGAGCACGGTCTCGTTCCAGCGCTTCTCCAAGGGGACCGTTTACCGCGTCGAGCTGGGTGACAAGGTGCTTCCCGTCCTGCTCTACTCGCGGATCGAGGACAAGTACATCGAGATCGGCGAGGCCACGAGCGCGCTTGGAGCGCCGACCAAGAGCATGTTCAAGATCTCCGACGGCATGTATCGCGCGTACTTCGAGCATGGTCACATGACGATGCGGACCGACGGCACGGTTGGCGTCTACCTGCACTGATGTGCACGCGTCGTTGATGGCGGAATGGGATACTCACTCCATGCCTGCACTTTCCAAGTCGATCGCGATCTCGCTGACCGTCAACGCGCTGTCCCTTGCGTTCGCTGCATGGATCTTTGACCGGTTCAACATCCGGTTCGGTTGGTTCGTCCTGGCAGTCGTGCTGGTCACGGTGCTGTCCGTGACATTGCGCGAGATCGTCATCGGCACCGTCAACCGATTCGCCCGCGGCTACACGATCGCCGGCGGCCTGGTGCTGACCGCGCTGGTGCTGTTGCTGACGGAGCTGGTCGTTCCCGAGACCGGGTTCTACATCGACGGCTGGGGTACCTGGATCGGTGTGGTCCTCATCGTCTGGGCAGCCGGCATCGCCTACGGCGAAGTCGACAAGAAGGCACCTGCACCCCGCGCTTAGCTTGCTCAGCAAGCGATGCGGGCGTGCAGGTGGGCTAGGGAGCGAAGCGACCGGGAGCGTCCGCGCGGCGAAGCCGCCACGCGCGAAGCCCTGGTGAGACGGCCACGCAACGCAACCCACGCGCCTAGGTCGCTAGCTACTCCGCCGCGTCCTTGATCTCGGCGATGACCTGACCGGACGTGACGGTGGCGCCGACCTCGATCGAGAGACCCGTCACGACACCGTCGCGGTGTGCGTTGATGGGCTGCTCCATCTTCATGGCCTCGACGACCACGATCTGATCGCCGGCAGCAACGGTCTGACCTTCTTCGACGGCGATCTTGACGACGGTGCCCTGCATCGGAGCGGTGAGTGAGTCGCCGCTGGCGGCAGCGCCAGCCGCCTTGCCACCCTTGCGCTTGGGCTTCTTGGGACCAGCAGCAGCAGCTGAAGCGCCGAGCCCGCCGGGCAGGACGACCTCGACGCGCTTGCCGCCGACCTCGACCACGACGCGCTCGCGCTCCGCGGGCTCGTCGCCTTCGGCTGCATCGCCCGCGTACGGCTCGAGCTCGTTGACGTAGTCGGTCTCGATCCAGGTCGTGTAGACCGTGAACTTACCGTCAGGAGCAGCGAATGCCGGATCGTCGACGACCGAGCGGTGGAACGGGATCACCGTGGGCATGCCGTCGACGACGAACTCGTCGAGGGCGCGGCGTGACCGCTGCAGGACCTGCTCGCGCGACGTACCGGTGATGATCAGCTTGGCAACGAGGGAGTCGAACGAACCTGGGATCGTCTCGCCCTCTTCGTAGCCGCCGTCGAGGCGTACGCCGGGGCCCGACGGGGGAGCCCACTTGGTCAGCGTGCCGGGAGCCGGGAGGAAGCCGCGGCCCCCGTCTTCGGCGTTGATGCGGAACTCCATCGAGTGGCCGCGGACCTCGGGATCGTCGTAGCCGAGCTCTTCGCCGGCAGCGATGCGGAACATCTCGCGTACGAGGTCGATTCCGGTGACCTCTTCGGAAACGGGGTGCTCGACCTGGAGGCGCGTGTTGACCTCGAGGAAGCTGATCGTGCCATCGGCGGCGACGAGGAACTCGCACGTACCGGCGCCTACGTAGCCGGCTTCCTTGAGGATGGCCTTGGACGACGAGTAGAGGCGCTCGTTCTGGTCGTCGGTCAGGAAGGGCGCGGGCGCCTCCTCGACGAGCTTCTGGTGGCGACGCTGCAATGAGCAGTCGCGTGTCGAGATGACGACGACGTTGCCGTGGCTGTCGGCGAGGCACTGGGTCTCAACGTGACGGGGCTTGTCGAGGAACTTCTCGACCAGGCACTCGCCGCGACCGAAGGCGCTGACGGCCTCGCGTACGGCCGATTCGAACAGCTCGGGGATCTCTTCGATCGTGCGGGCGACCTTGAGTCCACGACCGCCGCCGCCGAACACTGCCTTGATGGCGACCGGCAGGCCGTTCTCCTTGGCGAAGGCGATGACTTCGTCGGCGTCCTTGACGGCGTCCTTGGTGCCCGGCGCGAGCGGTGCGTTCGCCTTCAGTGCGAGCTGCTTGGCCTTGGCCTTGTCACCGAGGTTCTCAATCGCGTGCGGGGGAGGGCCGATCCAGATCAGCCCGGCGTCAATGACGGCCTGGGCGAAGTCGGCGTTCTCGGCGAGGAAGCCGTAGCCGGGGTGCACGCTGTCGGCACCGGAGCGCTCAGCGATGGCGAGGATCTTCTCGATCGAGAGGTAGGACTCGGCCGGAGTGGAGCCCTCGAGGGAGTAAGCCTCGTCGGCGAGACGTACGAAGACTGAGTCACGATCGGGCTCCGCGTAGACGGCGACGCTTCCGATGCCGGAGTCCTTGCAGGCGCGAATCACGCGAACGGCGATTTCGCCGCGGTTGGCGATCAGGACCTTGGACAGGGGCTTGCTCACGAAATGCTCTCCTCGA
>JAKFCR010000124.1:0-2487 GCA_036676545.1 Aeromicrobium sp.
TGACTTCGTTTCGACGTGATCGGGCGCGACGCCGCTGCGTACCAGCCCATGCGGTGTCGGCAGTCGGTCCAGCAAGGTCACGTGCACGTCGTCCTGCTTCAGCAGCTCGTCGGCGGCATACATGGCAGCCGGACCGGCTCCGACGACCGCAACGTGCAGCGGACCCGGCACCTTGCGGACGATAGGCGTGATCGGTGCCTGGATCGGGTATGTACGCGGCTGGGCATGGAACAACGCGTAGATGTCGACGAACGGCAGCTGGTTCGCAGCGACCTTGGTGTCCGGCACGATCGCACCAACCGGGCACGCGCCCACGCACGCGCCGCAGTCGACGCAGGAAACGGGATCGATGTAGAGCATCTCGGCGAGACCGAAATCGGGCTCGTCGGGAGTCGGGTGGATCGCATTGACTGGGCACGCGAACACACAGGAGGCGTCAGCGCAGCACGCCTGCGTGACGACATGGGCCACGGAGGTTCAGCCTTCGAGGAACGCGACAGGAGGTTCGCTGCGGAAACGCGACGGGCGACCGTCGATCTTGCAGAGTCGCCACATGCGCTTGGAACTGCGCGTCATCAGCCCGGACTGCTCGGCAAGCATGCGGGCATCGGCGAACATCTCCTGGAGGCGGACTCGCGACTCAGGCGCATTCCAATAGAGGTCCTTGATCACCTTGCGCGGGATGCCGAACTCCTTGCGGAACGCCTTCGGCGGAATCATGATCAGGTCCGCGCCGACTCGCATGATCAGCGGGAACAGCATCGAGACGATGAACTTGTTGATCCGGCTGAGGTTCGGGCCGTGGATCTTGATGAACTCGTGGGCAAACGAGATGTGCCGGGCCTCTTCGGCGACGTGAATCTCCATGATGCGCGACATCAGTGGTGGGAGGTCCTTGCCGCCGCGCAGGATGCCCTTCTGAGTGTGGTCAATCGGCTCTTCACCTGCCAGGACGCCGATGAAGAAGCTGACCGGGAAGGTCGATGCGGCTCCCGGGATCGTCCACGAGATGCGACGCATGAGCCACGGCATACCCGGGGCGTCAACGCCGATGCGGTTGATCGCCTCCTGGAACATCTGGTTGTGGTGGCACTCCTCCGTCGCCTCGTGCATCAGGTAGCGGAACTCTGGCGACTGGTTCTTGAGCTCGAAGCAGTACTGCATGATGCCGCGGATAAGGATGTTCTCGAACTGCACGCCGACCCGCAGGATGTTGGCCTGGCGCCACAGCCCGATCTCAATCTGTCGCTCGACGGACTGAGCCTGGTACCACGGGTGGGCGCCGAGAGGATCGACGTTCGCAGGCAGGATCCAGCGCGGATCGTTGCGGTCGATCTGGAAGTCGGGGTGCTCCCACGGAATGTCGATGAAGGCGTCGAAGTGGTGCTCCGTCGACGCGACCGACAGTCCGTGAAGGACCTCTGCGTACTCCTCACGGGAACGAGTCGCGGAAAGCTCGGTCGGGTTCTCGAGTGTCTGGGTCATCGCTGCTCCTCAGCAATTCGCGTCATACCGTCAGCATGCGCCGTACTCACGGTATGTGTCAACGGCAATGTCACATTCGGCGTGTCGTATAGCCGCAACTGCCGCAGAAACAAGCAAGGGCCCCGCACCGTGAGGTGCGGGGCCCTTGCTCTGGTGTGTCAGGCGTTGGTGCGCTTGCGTGCTGCGAACGCGATGCCCGAGGCGGTGACGACTCCGCCGCCGACGAGCAGCCAGGTGAGGTCCATGCCACCGTTGTCGTCGCCTGCGACGAGCTCGACTTCAGCCGGACCGGCGACGAAGAGGTCCTCGTTGCGGTCGATCGAGTCGGGCGAACCCTTGGCGCTGACGACCTTCTTGGCCTTCTTCTTCTCGACCTCGACGGTTCCGTCAATGGCCTGCGGCACCGACGCCGGACCGTTGGGCTGGGGCTTGGGCTGCGGCTTGGGCTGCGGCTTGGGGTCCTTGGTGTCGGGCTTGTCGGCCAGCGGCAGGTCGTTGTCGAAGTCGGGGGCCGGGTGCGGTTCGGGCTTGTTCTCGGGGATGCCGATGTCGAAACCGTCGGCCATGGCGGCTGCTGGAGCGGCTGTGATGCCTACGAGGACCAGCGGTGCTGCGATGACGAGGTTGCGGATGGTGCGGTTCATGACTTCTCCTGTGGTTTTGGTGGGTGCTTTTCAGTTGGTCTGTGGTGTTGCTTGTAGGTAGGAGCCACAGACCCCACAGGTCCTTACAACTTTTCTGAAGATCTTTTCTGGCCGTTCAGATTTCGTTGGAATTCCAGTCTCAAATTCATCGAAAGGTTCTCTCAAGGGTCGTTTACGACTCTGGTGTCACCAGTTCGACCCCCACACACCAGGAGAACAAGATGACCACCATCCAGAACATCCAAGCTCCCAGCATCCGCATCAGCAGCAACGTCGTCCGCAACGCAGTGTTCGTGGCCAAGGCTCTCGCCGGCACCGCAGCACTCGTCGCCCTCACCGTCGCAACGGTCGCCTTCGC
>JAKFCR010000125.1:0-5116 GCA_036676545.1 Aeromicrobium sp.
CTTGCTCTCCACTCCCGTACGGAGGACGGTGCGCGCGTTCTCGAGCGTGCGCAGCGTCTGTGGCCAGCTCTCGTCGAGCAGGTCGACGAGGTTGGTGCCCGACGTCAGGATGCGATCGAGGTCCTCGGAGTTGCTGAACGCGACGTGCAGCTCGTCGAGCACCGTCCCGAGGTCCTCGGAGTCGATCTGCGACATCAGCCCGTCGATCGACTCCAGCGCCGTGGCGATCGAGGTCGGCGTCGCCGTACGCGCGGCTGCGATCGTGTCGCCGTTCTGCAGCCACGGCCCCTTGGAGGCAGTCGGCTGGAAGTCGAGGTACTGCTCGCCCGCGGGCGACAGCGTACGTACGGCGGCCTCGCTGTCGGCCGGCACGTGCGCCGACGGCTCAAGGTTGAGTGTCGCGACGATCCGTCCGTCATCGAGCTTGACGCTCTCAACCTTGCCGACGCGAACGCCGCGGTAGGTGACCCCGGATCCGCCGAACAGCCCGCCGGTCTCCTCCAGCTCCACGGAGACCTGCACCGGCCGCTTGGTCAGCGAGCCGTCGAGGATGCCGCCGTAGAGGTACGCGATCGTCGCCAGGAAGATACCGGCCAGACCGATCGCGGCCACGAAGTGCTTGCGGTGAACGCGGCGCCTCATCGCGAACCTCCCAACGAGCCGAGCAGGTCGGACAAGCCGGCGCCGGACTGCTCCGACGAGCTCTGGTCGAGCATGTCCTGGAGCGACGGCGGGAGCGGCAGCTTCTTGAGCAGCCCTTCGCCGAGCTCGATCGACGGGAGTCCCAGATCGCCGACGATCGGCAGGTTCGGGAGGCCGAGCTCCAGCGTGCCCTGGAACCGCAGGAAGACGTTGAGGTAGTTGCCCGGCACGCCCCCGTCGATGGCCTCCGCGAACGTCACCAGCGAGTCCAGACCGGATCCGAACTCGCCCTTCAACGACACCAGCTGATCGAGCACGGGACCGAGCTCCTCGAAGGTGGTCAGCAGGTCAGCGCGGGTTTCTCGTACGACGCGGGTCGTCGTGCCACTGAGCTGATCGACGGCCTGCAGCAGCTTGGTCAGGTCGTCCGTGCTCTCACTGAGCACGCGCGCAGCTGGAGCCACGTCGACGAGCGCCTGGTCGATCGTGTCGTTGCGTCGGTTCAGCGTCTCTGACAGGTCGGCGAGCGCGTCCAGGGTGGCGTCGATCTCGGCACTGCTGTCGTTGACGCTGCTCGTCGCGGTGTTGAGCGAGTCGAGCAGGTCGCGCGCCGTGTCCTCGCGCCCGCCCAAGGCCTCGTTGGCCTCGCGCACGATTGTCTGGAGCTGGCCCAGCCCTCCCCCGTTGATCAGCATCGATGCCGAGGCGAGCGTGTCCTCAACCGTCGGTGCGGCCGATGCAGCATCGGCATCGATGGAGCCACCATCGGCCAGCAGCGCGCCCTCCGGCTTGTCGGTGACGTCGACGAACAGTTCTCCCAGCGGAGTAGTCGAGCGGAGGCGAATGCTCGCGCCGTCGTGCAGAGGTGACGACTTGCGTATGTCCATCGTGATGCGGGCTGTGAAGTCGTGTGCCGTCACGGTCTTGACCCGGCCGACGGTGACTCCGTTCAGCTTCACCGGCGCACCAACAGCCAGGTTGAGGGCGTCGTCGATCTTGGCGGTGATCTCATAGCTCGCTCCGGACAGCTTCGAGCCGGGCAGCGGGAGGTCAGAAGCCGAGGTGCCGCACGCCCCGAGCGTCAACACGGCCATCAGCACGATCGCGAGCCGCTTCATGACTGCACCCCCGCAATCGCGCCGAGGATGTCGAGCAACGACAAGTTCTCGAGTCCCGTTGCGTCGCATACGGCCGGCGGCAGCGACTCGCACAGCAGTCGTACGGTGTCCTCCGCAGGCACCAGGTCGCCGGGTCGCGTACGCATGTTGAGTCGGTCGCCCCCGTCGATCGCACGGTCGACGTTCTGCATCATCAGCGGCAGGGTCTCGACCGCGTCCTCAAGGCCCTCGCGGTGCTCGAGGAGCGTGTTGGAGAGCGAGGTGATGTCCTTGATCTGGCTGGCGATCTTGGCTCGGTGATCGTGCGAGAACGCTGCGACTCGCTGCAACATCGCCGACAGCACCGTGAACGTCGACTCGATTGCTTCGTGCTGGTCGTCGAGCATCGACGCGGCCGACGTCACCTCACCGTTGAACCGTCGGATCAGCGCGTCATTGTCCGCGAGAGTCTGCGTGAGCTGGTCGAGGTTGTCGAGCGTGCCCTTGATGTCGCCTGAAGCGTCGTCGAGCGTGCCCAGCGTGTCGGCGAGGCCGCGCATGCTGTCGGAGATCTTCTGGCCCTTGCCGTCGAGCGTCTTGGCGCCCGTCTCGAGCAGCTCGTTCAGTGCCGCGGTCTTGTCGTTGCCCGCCAGTTCGTCGGAGATGTCGGTGAGCGACCCGAGAAGATCGTCGAACTCGACCGGCGTACGCGTGCGAGCGAGCGGCAGCACCGTGCCCGAAGCCAGGACCGGCCCTGAGTCATAGACCGGGGTCAGCTCGACATACCGGTCCGTTGCGACCGACCGCGACACGATCACGGCGCCAGCCTTGGCAGGCACCTCCACCCCGTCGTCGATCTGGAGCGTGACGTCGACGTGGTCGCCCTTGGGCTCCACCTTCGTGACGCTGCCAACTCGTACGCCGAGCACGCCGACGTCGTTGCCCTCGAACAGGCCTGCGGCATCGCTGAACTGGGCAGTCACCGTGGTCGGACCAGATCCCCCGCAACCGGACAGCGGGGTCACGACAAGCACCAGGACGACGAGCAAACGCTTCAGCATGCTGGCCCCCTAGCGGCACAGGTGAGGTTGTCACCGAGTGGAAAGGGAACCTTGAGGTCGAGCCAGGGACCGTTGCCAGTTGCATTGGCGAAGTACGTCGCCATCGTGGCAAGGCCGTCGATCGACTGCGTCAGCGCCTTCTTCTGCGACTTCATCGTGTCGAGCGCTTTGGCGAGGTCTCGCATCAGCGGCATGAAGTCTTCCTCGGTGTCGTCGAGAACGCCGATCACCGCACGGGCCAAGCGTTGGCTGTCGGTCAGCAGCTGGTCGATCGCGTCCCGCCGGCTGGTGAGCTCGTTCAGCACGAGCGACGACTTCTCGAGCAGGTCGATGATGCGCTCCTTATTGCGCACCAGGTCGCCCGTGACGTCGTTCGTCGCGGCGAGCAGCGCCCGCATCTGGTCGGAACGCTTGCCCGCGACGACGGTCAGCCGGGCGACGCCGTCGATCGCCTCACGGGCAGCCACCGGCGTACCGCGCAGGGCTTCGGCCAGCACCGTCATCGACTCGCTGATCGCATCCCCGTCGAGCTCGTTGAGCGCGCCAGTGCCGCCGTCGATGACGTCCTGCAGGTTGTAGGGCACGGACGTCTGGGCCAGCGGGATCGTGTCGTCCTTGAGGTCGCCACCCTTCTTGGCCGTCACGTCGAGGAAGTGCGTGCCGAGCAGCGTCGCCACCTTCACCGCGGCGCGCGACTGGCTTCCC
Source organism: Aeromicrobium sp. (assembly GCA_036676545.1). Taxonomy (GTDB): domain Bacteria; phylum Actinomycetota; class Actinomycetes; order Propionibacteriales; family Nocardioidaceae; genus Aeromicrobium. Next base: position 3,506 of record JAKFCR010000125.1, read on the forward strand.
AGATCTATGTCCTTGTCCAGCGTGAACTCAACGCGTACGTGCTTGCCCTCGAGCTTGATGTCACGCACCTCGCCGACGCCGACGCCGGCGACTTGCACCTCTTCGCCGACGCGCAGACCGGCGGAGTGCTCCATCAGCGCTGAGTAGTGCTTCTGCCCGAACGGGATCACGCTGAGCGCGAGGACGAGCAGGCCCATGATCACCACGCCGATGACGCCGATGATCCCGATCTGTCGGGTGTTGAGAGTCTTCATCGGGCGCACACCGCCGAGTAGGGGCCATCGGGAGGCCCGAGGGGCACGGCGTTGCCGCGGATGACCGTCTCGATGTTGCAGATGTAGATGTCGAGCCAGGTGCCTGCCGACATGGGTCGCGCAAACGCCTCGGTCGTCTTGGGCAGGGTGCTGAAGGAGCGAATCAGAGCCTCGGTGTTGTCGACGAACAGCTTCGCCGTCTGGCGCAGCGAGGCGATGTCCTTGTCGAAGGAAGGTCGTATGTCGGTGGCGAGATCGGCCGTGACTGCCGACAGCTCGGTCACGCCGTCGATCGTGTCGCCGATCGTCTTGCGCTCGGAGGCGAGCCGGGTCATCAGGGTCTGCAGCGACTCAATCGTCGAGTCGAGCTGTTCGTCCTGCGCACCGACGTTCTTCAGGACCGGAGTCAGGTTGTCGAGCACGCGGCCCAGCACCTCGTCCTTGTCCGCGAGGTGGTTGGTGAGCTCGGCCGTCTCGGACAGCAATGACTCGATCGTTCCGCCCTGTCCCTGCATGACGGCCATGATCGACTCGGACAGCCGGTTGATCTGCTCGGGCTCGAGCGTCGCGAAGAGCGGTTCGAAGCCGTTGAGCAGCGCGGTCAGGTCGAAGCCGGGGCTCGTACGCGACTGCGGCACGATGCTGTCGCTGACGAGTCGCTTGCCCTTCTCCTCCCCCGGGGTCAGCGAGAGATAGCGCTGGCCGAGGAGGTTTTGGTAGCGGATCACGATGCCCGTGGTGTCGAACAGTCCCTGCTGGTCCGACAGCGTGAACTTCACCCGGGCGGTGTCTCCCCCACGCAGGTTGATCGACTCGACGCGACCGACGCGTACGCCAGCGGCACGCACATCGTCTCCAACGCGGAGACCACTGACATTGCTGAAGTCGGCCGAGTACTTGTGCGACGATCCCGCGACCTGGTTGCCCATCGTGTTGGCGAGGACGACCAGAGCGATCAGCGCTGCTGCGGAGAATGCCACGAACTTGATGAGAATCGGCCTCATGACGCCTCACCCACGTATGGGCCGATCAGCAGCTGGCCGACACCGCCGTCGGTCGGCACGCTGGCGTCGAGTTCGGAGAGCAGGCCGCGGATCTGACTGAGCAGCGCCGCGTCGTCCTGCGCGGTGGCTGTCGTGCGTCGCGACGCGTTGCTCGCTCCCCCGCAGTTGTCGCCGCGTACCGGGCCGAAGACCGGGCAGTCGGCCGACGTGTACGGCGCGTCGTCACCGGTCTTGATGATGACGTCGGTGTTCATCCATGGACCAGCAGAGAACACGCCCTTGCCCTTGGTCGCGAACGAGACGAAGTTGCGGAAGCCCGAGGCGAGCCCCGTACGTTTGTCGAACACCGCGTC
>JAKFCR010000126.1:0-2136 GCA_036676545.1 Aeromicrobium sp.
CAAGGCGCCCTACACACTCGCTGACAGCGATGAGAAGCGCGACAAGCTGCCCGACTCGGTCAAGGCCGAGGCCGAGCGCGCACTCGTCGGCCCGACCGAGGGCGATGCGTGGCACCCGTCAGGCGGAGCGGTCATCGACCCCGACGTCCTGTGGTCCTGCGTCTCCTGTGGCGCCTGCGTCGAGCAGTGCCCGGTCGACATCGAGCACGTCGATCACATCATGGACATGCGCCGCTACCAGGTCATCGTCGAGTCCAACTTCCCCGCCGAGCTGACCAACATCTTCAAGGGCCTCGAGCGCAAGGGCAATCCGTGGGGCATGGACCCCAAGGGGCGTATGGACTGGGCCAAGAGCCTCGACTTCGAGGTCAAGCAGGTCGGCGTCGATGTCGAAGACCTCGATGAGGTCGACTGGCTGTTCTGGGTCGGCTGTGCCGGCGCGTACGAGGACCGCGCCAAGAAGACGACGCAGGCCGTCGCCGAGCTGCTCGACATGGCCGGAGTGACCTTCGCGGTCCTCGGCGACGGCGAGACCTGCACGGGCGACCCGGCCCGCCGCGCCGGCAACGAGATGGTGTTCCAGCAGCTGGCGATGCAGAACGCCGAGGTGTTCAAGGAGACCAAGGTCAAGAAGGTGGTCTCCACCTGCGCTCACTGCTTCAACACGCTCAAGAACGAGTACGCCGAGTTCGGCGTCGAGCTCGAGGTCGTCCACCACACACAGCTGCTCAACCGCCTCGTGCGCGAAGGCAAGCTGACCCCGCTCGCGCCCGACGCCGAGACCGAGAAGAAGAAGATCACGTACCACGACCCCTGCTTCATCGGTCGTCACAACAAGGTCTACGAGCCGCCGCGCGAGCTGCTCAGCGTCATCCCCGGAGCAGAGTTCACCGAGATGCCCCGCAACTCGGAGAAGTCGTTCTGCTGTGGCGCCGGCGGTGCGCAGATGTGGATGGAAGAGACCATCGGCACGCGCATCAACGTCAACCGTACGAAGGAAGCCGTCGCAACGGGCGCCGACCAGATCGCGGTCGCCTGCCCGTTCTGTCGCGTCATGCTGTCGGACGGTCTGACCGCCGAGCAGAGCGAAGGCAATGCTCGCGAAGAGGTCGAGGTCCTTGATGTCGCGCAGATGCTGCTCGCCGGCGTGAAGCGGGCGACACCCAAGCCCTCAAAGGCTGACGACGATGCAGGCCCCCGCAAGCGGGAGGTACCCCCAGTCGCCCAAGGTGAAGCCGCGACGGCCGCTGCCGTGACCGAGACGGCAACGGAGGCTGAGCCCGACGCCGAGGACGAGGCCAACCCCGAGTCGATCTCGAAGACCGAGGACGCCGCTCCCGCGGCTGACGCGGCCGCCGAGGCTGCTGCCGGTGGAGATCCAGAGACGGCGAAGGACGAGTCGTCCGAGGACGTGACGCCTGACGTGCCTGCCGGTGACAAGGAAGAAGCCGCCTGGGCCAACGTCGGAGCCGTCAACACCGATGACTCCCCCGCTCCGGAGCCTGAGAAGGAAGAGGCCCCGGCAGAGCAGGTCACCCACGTGCCGGACGAGACCGAACCGGTCGAGGAAGACGCTCGCGAGGAAGAAGCCGAAGCGGCCGCAACAGCGGCTCAGAGCGATGTCCCCGAGGGCGAGATCGTCGCCGTCGAGGATGCGCCGTCGGGTGCCGAGCCAGTCTCGGAGGACTCCGCGCCGCTGAGCGATGCCAACCCGAGCGGTGCTGAGCTGAGCGAAGTGGCAGGCCACGCCGCTGATGTCGATCACCACGCCCAGGTGACCGATGAGGACGCCGTCGAGGAGTGGCTCGACGAGGGTGGCACCCTGAAGGATCAGGACGACGAGACAAAGCCATAGACCTGCGGACGTAGTTCAATTGCAGAACGTCGGCCTTCCTGGTCGAAGACGTTGGTTCAAATCCAGCCGTCCGCTCCAACACTTACGAGCTAGCCTGCGTTCATGATCAGGTGTCCGTGTCTGAGCGGGCTCACGTACGACGACTGTTGCAGGCGGCTGCACTCCGGTGGGGTCACAGCGAGTACGGCTGAGCAGCTCATGCGATCGAGGTTCAGCGCCTTCGCCGTCGGCGATCCGGACTACCTGCTCGCCAGCTGGCACCCGAGCACTCGGCCGACCGA
>JAKFCR010000127.1:0-2155 GCA_036676545.1 Aeromicrobium sp.
GGTGAGCTCGACGTGAACGCCTCCAGGCCAGGTGCCGAGGCTGCGGTGCACCTCGAAGAAGCCACGCACCTCGTCGATGACATCGTCGAACTCGCGCGTCTTGTAGCCGTTGGTGGTCTCGAACGTGTTGCCGTGCATTGGGTCGCAGACCCAGGCGACCTCAAGGCCCGCCGCGGTGACCTTCTCAACAAGGTTGGGCAGCCCGTCGCGGATCTTGTCCGCGCCGAAGCGGGTGATGAACGTGATCTTGCCGGGCACGCGCTCAGGGTTGAGCTTTTCGTACAGCGCGATCGCGTCATCGGCCGTCGACGTCGGGCCGAGCTTCACACCGATCGGGTTGGCGATTTTGCTGAGCAGCTCAACGTGCGCGCCATCGAGCTGACGGGTGCGCTCGCCGATCCACACGAAGTGGCTCGACACGTCATACGGCTGCTCGGTGCGCGAGTCGATGCGGGTGAGTGAGTGTTCGTACTCGAGGATCAGTGCCTCGTGCGAGGAAAAAAAGTCGACCGTGTGGAACTCGTCGGGGTCGACGCCAATCGCGTCCATGAACGCCAGTGCGCGATCGATCTCGGCGCCGATGCGCTCGTAACGCTCGCCCACCGGGCTGTTCTTGACGAAGTCGGTGTTCCACGCGTGCATCTGGCGCAGGTCGGCGTAACCACCGGTGGTGAACGCTCGCGCGAGGTTCAGGGTCGACGCAGACGCGTGGTAGACGTCAACGAGCCGCTGCGGGTCGTGCGCACGCGACTCGGGGTCGAAGTCGAAGCCATTGACCGCGTCGCCACGGTAGGCAGGCAACGTGACGCCTTCGCGGGTCTCGGTGTCACTCGACCTCGGCTTGGCGTACTGACCGGCAAGACGGCCGACCTTGACGACGGGGACACTCGCGGCGTACGTGAGCACGACTGCCATGGACAGCAGTACACGGAGCTTGTTGCGGACGTTCTCGGCGGTGACGCCTTCGAAGGTCTCGGCGCAGTCGCCACCCTGGAGCAGGAATGCCTCGCCGCGGGCTACTTCGGCGAGCTTGTCACGCAGGGCGTCGCACTCGCCGGCGAACACCAGCGGGGGCATCGTGCGGAGCTTCTGAACGGCGGCGTCGCGCGCAGCAGGGTCGACGTAGGTCGGCTGCTGGGCGGCTCCGAGCGTACGAAGCTCATCAAGGGTGGGAATGCTCACGAGCTAAGAATACGCGGGTCGGCCGGACTCTCGGAACGCACGCCGAGAACATGGACTCAGGTCAGCCGAACAGGACTTCGGCTTCTTCGTAGAGCTCGGGGCGGACGACCTTGAGGACCTTGGTGCCCTCAGCGAGCGGAACGCGATGAATGTCGGTGCCTCGCAGCGCCACCATCTTGCCGAAGTCGCCTTCGTGCACCGCCTGGATTGCGTGCAGACCAAAGCGAGTGGCGAGCCAGCGGTCGAATGCCGTCGGCGTGCCGCCGCGCTGGATGTGACCGAGGACGACGGCGCGGGCTTCCTTGCCCGTACGCTGCTCGATCTCTGACGCCAGCCGGTCGCCGATGCCACCCAGGCGTACGTGACCGAACGCATCCTTCTCGCCGCTCACCAGCGACATGGCGCCACCCTCAGCGGGCACGGCACCTTCTGACACCACGATGATGGGCGAGTAGTGCGTGGCGAACCGGCTCTCGACCTGTGCGCACACCGCCTCGATGTCGAACGGTCGCTCCGGGATCAAGATGATGTTGGCACCGCCGGCGAGCCCGGCGTGCAGGGCGATCCACCCGGCGTGACGACCCATGACCTCCACCACCAGGACGCGGTGGTGGGACTCGGCGGTCGTGTGCAGACGGTCGATTGCTTCCATGGCGATGTTGACGGCGGTGTCGAAGCCGAATGTGAAGTCAGTGCCCGACAGGTCGTTGTCGATCGTCTTGGGCACGCCCACGACGTTGACACCTAGGTCGGCGAGCTTGGTCGCGACACCGAGGGTGTCCTCGCCGCCGATGGCGATCAGGGCATCGCAACCGTTGGCCGCGAGGTTGTCCTTGATGCGCTCGACGCCGCCCTCGATGGCGAACGGGTTGGTACGCGACGAGCCAAGAATCGTGCCGCCGCGCGGAAGAATACCGCGCACTTCGGGGATGCCGAGCGTCATCGTGTCGTTCTCGAGCGGCCCACGCCAGCC
>JAKFCR010000128.1:0-6140 GCA_036676545.1 Aeromicrobium sp.
GGCGACGAGATCGCTGCGTGGCTCTATCGCGGAGGCGACGTGTGCGTCGTGGTGGCGCATGGGTTCTCGCTGACGCGACATGACGGACTGCATACGTACGCCGAAGCGTTGAACGATGCCGGCGCCACGGTGCTGGTCTTCGACCATCGCTACCTGGGTGATTCGGGTGGTCAGCCGCGGCAGCGGATTCGGGTGAAGGAACAGTCGGACGACTATCGCGCCGCAATCGCGTACGCGCGCGGGCTCGAAGGGATCGACCCCGACAAGATCGTGCTCTGGGGCTACTCGTTTGCCGGCGGTACGTCGGTGAACGTCGCGGCGAGCGATCCGCGCATCGCGGGACTGATCCTGCTGTGCCCGTTCCTCGACGGCAGGGCGCGCGTGCTCGGGACGACACGACGTACGCCGTGGGTCGCGACGCGCGTGATGGGGCGCGCCATCAGAGATCGCCTTGGCTCACCCAACACGATCAAGGCAACCGGCGAGCCGGGCGAGATGGCCGCGATGGCTTTCACGGGAGAGGCCGCAGGATTCGCGGCCTGCGCGAGCAGCGCTTGGATCAATGAGGCATCGCCGGGTGCGTTCGCCACCATCGCGACACATCGACCCGTCACGAAGGCGAGGCGGCTTGGTATGCCGGTGTGGATCGGTCTCGGTGAGAAGGACATCACCGTCTCGGGCAAGGCCATCGAGAAACTGGCCACCCATGCTCCCGACGCAGAACTGCATCGCTACGACGTCGCCCACTTTGAACCGTTCCACGGCAGCGATCCGGCCGTGATCGCCGCCGATCAGGCCGATTGGTTCAGGCGAACGTTCTAGAAGGACGCTCCGCCCGAACCGGAGGCCGGAGTCTGCTTCGGGAACATGTTCTCCGAGGCCGGATCGTCCGCGTTGACCTCGGCCGGATCGTCATCCTTGTCGCCCTTGACCTTGTGGACGACCTTCGAGCCGGCGTCGCTCGCCGCGCCGGCAATCTTGGAGCCCACATCTGACGCCGTGCTCTTGACGGCTTGCTCGACCGTGTCAGCCGCGTCCTGGACGACGGGCTTGTTCCACGCCTTCGTCGCCTGACGCTTGATCTGTTCATACCGTTCACGACCGGCGCGCGAGCCGAGGACGTACCCAGCAGCACCGACGACTAGAACCGAAAGCTTCTTCATCACGCTGACCACTCCTTCCCCCGACGTGTACCCCGTTGAACGATCGTCACACGTGAGGGAGCGGATCGGCTACTTGTTGATCTGCGCCAGAACGGCCTTGGCCTGGGCAGCGGCACCGGCGGAGTTGGGGTGCAGCGGGATGCTCAGCGCTGGAGCGTTGAGTGACAGCGGGATGACGCCTTCGACATATCGGATGTGAGGTAGCTGGCAGACATCGTGACCGATCGTCGGCGTGTACGTGTCGACGAGCTCGGCACCACCCTTGGCTGCAGCGCGCTTGACCATCGCGTTGAGCTCGTTGAACTTCACGTACAGGTACGCGATGTCGGCGTTGTCAGCCTGTACGTACGGGTAGCAGCCGGTCGTGGGCACGGCGGCCAGGTAGTTGACCGCCAGGATGCGGGCCTTGGGCGACTTCTTGCGGATCGCCTTGAGTGCCGCGACGACCTTGGGCTCGGCGGCCAGGATCTGGGCCGTCAGCTGATCCTTGCCACCTGCAGTGAGCTTGTCCTTGCAGGATCCACCGAGGGGGGACGGGAGTCCCAGGCCAAGGTTGGGCAGAAGGTTGAGGCATCCGGTAGCGGCCGAGGCGACCCCGGCGTCATTTCCACCAATGCCGACAGTCACGAGGTCGGTCGTCTTGGTCAGCCGATCGAACTGAGGTGGGTTTGTACCGCCAATGGGGAGCCCGGTTTGCGGATGCGTGAAGTCCTTGGTCGTTGCCGATCCGCACGACGCATCGCGGAACGTCTTCACGTTCAGCGCCTTTGCTACGAGCCGCGGGTAGTTGACGCGGGACTGCGCGCAGTCGATAGGGGCGAACTCAGTCGCCGGCAGACCCTGCGCGTTCAGCAGGACAACGTCGGCCGTCCACGAGTCACCGAGGGAGACGTACTCCTTGTAGACCTTCGGCTTGGCCTTCGCTGCCTCGGCTGGCGCGGCGAAGGATGACACCGTGAGGGCGCCGGCAGCCACGAGGGCAAAGGCTGTGGCGAGTCGTCGAGTGAGTGACACGGATCCTCCAGGCGTTGGTCTGGAGAGATCAACGACCTGGAGGGACCCGGGTCACGTCACGAGATGTCGGTGAGCAGGTGGCCGCGCTCCTCGCGACGACGCTGCTGCTCGACAGGGTCGGGAACGGGCACGGCGGCGATGAGCCGCTTGGTGTATTCCTCCTGCGGGTTACCCAGCACCTGTTCGCGCGGACCGACCTCGACGAGCTTGCCGTCCTGCATGACCGCGACGCGGTTGGCCAATGTGTCGACGACGGCCAGGTCGTGGCTGATGAACAGGCACGCGAACTGCAGACGGTGTTGCAGCTCGGTGAACAGCTCCAGCACCCGCGCCTGCACGGAGACATCGAGCGCCGACGTTGGTTCGTCAGCGATCAGCAGGTCAGGGTCGAGCGACAGCGCACGCGCGAGGCTGACGCGCTGACGCTGACCACCGGAGAGCTCGTGCGGGAAGCGTTCGGCGTACGAACCGCCCAGCTCCACACTCTCGAGCAGTGATCGCACCTTCGCGTCGACCTCCTTCTGCGTCATCTCGGTCTGTACGTGGAGCGGCTCGGCGATGCACTGACCGATCGACATACGAGGGTTGAGTGACGAGGCGGGATCCTGGAAGACGAACCCGAACCGCGACCGATACGGACGCAGCTCACGATCGGACAGGCCGGAGATCCGGTTGCCCGACACATCGATCGTTCCGGAGGTGGGCTGCTGAAGGCCGACGGCCGTACGACCGATCGTCGACTTGCCGGACCCGGACTCACCCACAAGTCCGAGCACTTCGCCCTTGCGCACCTCGAGCGACACGTGGTCGACGGCACGGAACGTCGGCTGCCCAAAGCGACCCGGGAACTCGACGACGAGGTCGTCAACCTTGAGCACGAGCTCGTTGGCATCGACGAGACCTGGACCGTTCTCACGGCCGAGGTGTGGAACGGCATCGAGCAGCGCCCGCGTGTACGGGTGCTTCGGCGAGGCGAACAGCTCGCGCGACGGCGCGGACTCGACGACGTTGCCGCGATACATCACGACGACGCGGTCAGCCATGTCGGCGACGACGCCCATGTTGTGCGTGATGAGCACGATCGCAGTGCCGAGGCGTTCGCGCAGCGACAGGAGCAGCTCGAGGATCGCGGCCTGAACCGTCACGTCGAGGGCCGTGGTCGGCTCGTCGGCGATGATGACGTCAGGCTCGCAGGCGATCGCCATCGCGATGACAACGCGCTGCTTCTGTCCGCCAGACAGCTGGTGCGGGTAGTAGTCGACGCGGTGCTCCGGGTCGGGCATGCCGACCATCTCAAGCAGTTCGACCGCGCGCTTGCGGGCGTCCTTCTTGGAGATTTTGGTGTGGGCCTGCAGACCCTCGATGATCTGCCACCCGACTGTGTAGACCGGGTTGAGCGCTGTCGACGGCTCCTGGAACACCATGGAGACCTGGTCGCCGCGAATCGGGCGCAACGTGTCCTCGGACATTCCGAGCAGCTCACGGTTGCCAAGAGTCACCGAGCCACCGACCTCCGCACTGGACGGCAGCAGGCCGAGGATCGCGCGGGAGCTGACCGACTTGCCGGAGCCCGACTCGCCCACCACGGCAACGACCTCGCCAGGTGCAACGTCGAAGGTCACCCCGTTGACCGCGTGAACCTGCCCGCCATCGGTCTGGAAGGTGACTTCGAGATTGGTGAGGGACAGCGCCACGACACGTTTGGGATCGGGGGCGACAGGTGCCGTACGTACCTCGACCGAAGCGTCCTCGTCGCCGGTGACCTCCTCGAACTGGTGGGCGATCTCCGCCTCATCGGCCGAAGTGGTGTCAGTGCCACGATTGCGCAGCAGCGGGTTGAGGATGTCGTTGAGGCTCTCCCCGACCAACGTGGCGCCGAGCACGATCAGCACGATCGCGAGACCCGGGAACACGCCGGTCCACCAGATACCGGACGAGGCATCAGGCATGGCCTTGTTGAGGTCGTAGCCCCACTCGGCAGCGGCCGACGGCTCGATGCCGAAGCCGAGGAAGCCCAGACCGGCGAGCGTCAGGATCGCCTCGGACGCATTCAGCGTGCCGATGACAGGGAGGGACGACGACACGTTGGAGAAGATGTGCTTGCGCAGGATGCGAGGCGTACGCACGCCGACAACGCGTGCAGAGTCGACGTAGGGTTCGACCTTGACCGCGATCGTGGCGTTGCGGATGACGCGGAAGTACTGCGGGATGAAGACCACGGTGATCGAGATCGCCGCAGCCATGATGCCGCCGAACGCGCTGCTGCTGCCTCCCGAGAGCACGATTGCAACGACGATCGCGAGGAGCAGCGACGGGAATGCATAGAGCGCATCCATGATGAGGACCAGGATCCGGTCGAGCCAGCCGCCGAGGAAGCCGGAGACCAATCCGAGCGGAACGCCGATGATGCCGGACAGCACGACAGCCAGCAGGATCACCTCGACCGCAGTACGTGTGCCGAAGATGACGCGCGACAAGACATCAGTGCCACCGACCGTCGTACCGAACCAGTGCGCCGCAGAGGGAGCCTGCTGGGTGCCGAAGACGACGCCGTCAGCGGTGCGGTCGGCATTGAAGTCGTAGGGCGCGAGCCAGGGAGCGAAGATCGCGATGAACAGGAAGACCGCGATAATTGCGAAGCCCAACAGCAGCATGAAGCGCTGCAGACCGTGAGACTGACGCACGATCGTGGGAACGAACCGCTTTGCGTTGACGGCCATGTCAGAACCTCACTCGGGGGTCGACGAATGCGACGATGACGTCGATCAGGAAGCTGGTCACGCCGACGATGATCGCGATGAGGGTGACGATGCCCTGGACCGCGAGGAAGTCGCGCTTGATCAGGTACTCAGCGAGCTGATAGCCGAGGCCCTTCCACTCGAAGGTCGTCTCGGTCAGGATCGCGCCGCCGAGCAGGAGGGCGATCTGCAGGCCCATGACGGTGACCACCGGCACCAGGGCATTGCGGAACGCGTGCTTGTTGAGGACTCGTCTCTCGCTCACCCCTCGGGCGCGGGCAGCGGTGACGTAGTCCATGCGCATGGTCTGGAGCAGGTTGACGCGCACGAGGCGGAGGAACACACCGCCGGTGAGCAGGCCGAGGGCGATCGCCGGGAGCATGGCGTGCTTGAGAACGTCGCCGATCATTGCGGGGTCGCCCCACAGGAACGCGTCGACGATCATGATGTGGGTCTGCGGGTCGACGTCCTGCAGAGTCAGCTCGGTGTTGATCGAGGCGCGACCCGACGACGGCCAGCCGAATGGTGAGAACGCCAGCTTCAGCAGCAGGCCGACGAAGAAGACGGGCGCGGCGTATACGAGGATCGCGAACAGCCGCAGCATCACGTCGGGGAAACGGTCGCGGTAGCGGGCGGCGACCCGACCAAGTGGGATGCCGATCGCGAAGGCGACGAGGAGGGACCAGAACGCGAGCTCGAGGGTCGCGGCGCCGTTCTCGACCAGGATCGTCGACACCTTGCGGTTGTCGGTCAGCGTCGTGCCGAAGTCACCGCGGAACAAGCCGGTGAGGTACTCCCAGTACTGCGTCAGGATCGGGCGGTCGAGCCCGGCTTCGGCCTTGCGCTCGGCGATCTGCTCGGGCGAGAGGCGTCCGCCGAGTGCCGCCTGGATCGGGTCACCGATGACCCGCATCAGCAGGAACACCATCGTCACGAGGACCCACACGGTGGGGACGAGGAGCGCGGCTCGTACGAGCAGGTAGCGGGTCAGCGGACTAAGTCCGCCGCGGCGCCTCGGCTCAGCTTCGGGAGGGCCCGTTGGGGCCATGATTTCTGCGGTAGTCATCGAAACCTACTTTGGGGAGATTCGGCTGCTGGTGGTTGTGAGAAACGAGAAGGCGGGTCCGGCATGAGCCGGACCCGCCTCCTCAATGGTTCACTTCGACAGCGAGGTGAAGCGGAACTTGAACGAAGCGTCAAGAGTTTCCTTGACTCCGTCCACACC
>JAKFCR010000129.1:0-2161 GCA_036676545.1 Aeromicrobium sp.
ACTGGGTAAGGCTCACCTTCGTTGAAAGCCCTTGGTGAATAAAGGCACACTTGTCTTGTGAAATACACCGGGCTGGATGACGCGTCGTTGGTTGACGACGCTCCGACCCGTGAGCGCGTGGCCAACACAATCCTTGAGCACGGACCGTCCACAGCGGCCGATCTGGCTCTTGAGCTGCACCTGACGCCCGCCGCGATTCGCAGGCATCTTGATCAGCTGTTGGCTGACGGTGTGCTGATGACGCGCGATCAGCGGGTTGTCGGACAGCGTGGCCGTGGACGCCCGGCGAAGGTCTACGTGATCACCGATTCCGGTCGTGACCACTTCAAACACTCGTATGACGCGCTTGCGGCCGGTGCCCTGCGCTACCTCAAGGAGACCGGGGGAGACGACGCCGTCATGGCGTTCGCCCGACACCGGTTGATCGAGAGCGAAGATCGCTACCGTCCGCTGCTGGCCAGCGCGAAGCCCGAGGATCGGGTCGAGGTACTTGCCGAGGCGCTCAGCGAGGACGGCTACGCAGCGTCCGTCGGCAGCACACCAGCCGGCACCCAGATGTGCCAGAACCACTGCCCGGTCGCCCATGTGGCCGAGGAGTTCCCCCAGATGTGCGAGGCCGAGACCGAGATGTTCGCTCGTCTTCTCGGCACCCACGTACAACGACTTGCGACGATCGCCCACGGCGACGGCGTCTGCACGACCCATTTGCCCCACACAACCGCAGAGAGGTTGCCCTCATGACGACCACGTCAGAGACACCCAACGCCGTAGAAGAAGCCAACCCAGGCCTCAAGGACGTCGGACGATACGAGTTCGGCTGGTCCGACAAGAACGATGTCGGCGCGACATCGCAGCGCGGACTGAGTGAGGCCGTCGTACGCAACATCTCGGCGCTCAAGAGCGAGCCCGAGTGGATGCTTGACCTCCGCCTGAAGGGCCTCAAGCTCTTCGGCCGCAAGCCCATGCCGACGTGGGGTTCTGACCTCAGCGGCATCGACTTCGACAACATCAAGTACTTCGTCCGCTCGACCGAGAAGGTCGCTGCGACGTGGGACGACCTGCCTGACGACATCAAGAACACGTACGACCGCCTGGGCATCCCCGAGGCCGAGAAGCAGCGCCTGGTCTCCGGTGTCGCGGCTCAGTACGAGTCCGAGGTCGTCTACCACTCGATCCGTGAGGACCTCGAGGAGCAGGGCGTCCTCTTCCTCGACACCGACACGGCGCTCAAGGAGCACCCCGAGCTGTTCAAGGAGTACTTCGCGACGATCATCCCGGTCGGCGACAACAAGTTCTCCGCACTCAACTCGGCGGTCTGGTCCGGTGGCTCGTTCATCTACGTGCCCAAGGGCGTCCACGTCGACATCCCACTGCAGGCGTACTTCCGCATCAACACCGAGAACATGGGCCAGTTCGAGCGCACGCTGATCATCGCGGACGAGGGCTCGTACGTTCACTACGTCGAGGGCTGCACCGCGCCGATCTACTCGAGCGACTCGCTGCACTCGGCCGTCGTCGAGATCGTCGTCAAGAAGGGCGCCCGCGTCCGCTACACAACGATCCAGAACTGGTCCAACAACGTCTACAACCTCGTCACCAAGCGCGCCGTCTGCGAAGAGGGCGCCACGATGGAGTGGGTCGACGGCAACATCGGCTCCAAGGTCACGATGAAGTACCCCGCCGTCTACCTCATGGGCGAGCACGCCCGTGGCGAGACGCTGTCGATCGCCTTCGCAGGCGAGGGTCAGCACCAGGACGCCGGCGCCAAGATGGTGCACGCTGCCCCCAACACGTCGAGCTCGATCCTGAGCAAGTCGGTTGCCCGTGGCGGCGGACGTACGTCCTACCGCGGCCTCCTGCAGGTGCTCGAGGGCGCTGAAGGCTCGGCCAGCACGGTCAAGTGCGACGCGCTTCTGGTCGACCAGATCAGCCGCTCGGACACCTACCCGTACGTCGACGTCCGCGAGGACGACGTGACGCTGGGCCACGAGGCCACCGTGTCCAAGCTCAGCGACGACCAGCTTTTCTACTTCATGTCACGCGGCATGGAGGAGGACGAGGCCATGGCGATGATCGTCCGTGGATTCGTCGAGCCCATCGCACGCGAGCTCCCCATGGAGTACGCGCTTGAGCTGAACCGTCTCATCGAACTCCAAATGGA
>JAKFCR010000130.1:0-1747 GCA_036676545.1 Aeromicrobium sp.
GGCCTGCGCCTCATCCACGAAAAGAACCAGTGACGCGGGCCGATAGGCTTGCTCCTCGTGAACGACGCCACCCCGACACCTCCGGCTGAGGACGACCTCCCCGAGCAGATGCTCGTGCGCCGCAACAAGCGCCAGCAGCTGCTCGACGCCGGCGAGGACCCCTATCCCGTTGTCGTCGATCGCACCCACACGCTCAAGCAGATCGTCACCGCGTACGACGCCGAGGCACTTGGCGCCGACGTGCAGACCGGCGACATCGCCTCGATCACAGGCCGCGTCATCTTCCTGCGCAACACCGGCAAGCTCTGCTTCGTACGCCTCCGCGAGGGCGACGGCACTGAGCTCCAGGCCATGCTCTCGCTCGATCTGGTCGGCGAGGAGCGCCTAGCCGCGTTCAAGTCGCTGGTCGACATCGGCGACCACCTCGCCGTGGCCGGCGAGATCATCACCAGCCGTCGCGGTGAGCTCTCCGTACAAGCCACGACCTGGCAGATTGCCGCCAAGACCGTGCGCCCGCTGCCCAACGAGCACAACCCGCTGTCGGACGAGGCGCGCAGCCGTATGCGCTACGTCGACCTGATCGTCCGTCCCGAGGCGCGCGAGAACGTACGCGTGAAGGCCAAGGTCCTGCAGTCGCTGCGCGCAACGCTCGATGAGCGCGAGTACGTCGAGGTCGACACCCCCACGCTCCAGCACACCAATGGTGGCGCTGCCGCGCGGCCGTTCGCGACGCACACCAACGCGTTCGACGAGGACATGCTGTTGCGCATCGCGATCGAGCTGCACCTCAAGCGCGCACTCGTCGGCGGCGTCGATCGGGTCTACGAGATCGGCAAGACGTTCCGCAACGAGGGTGTCGACAACAGCCACAACCCCGAGTTCATGATGCTCGAGGCCTATGAGGCATACGGCTCCTACGACACGATGGCCGAGCTGACCCGAGATCTCGTGGTCAACGCCGCACGCGCAGTGGGCCGCACGGTGGTTCCTGGGCGCGACGGAACCGAGATCGACCTCGAGGCGCCCTGGCGTCGCGCGTCGATCCACGAGCTCGTTTCCGAGGCGACCGAAACGTCGGTCGACAACGACACGTCCGAAGCCGACCTCAAGGCACTCGCCGCCAAGCACGAAGTCGCCCTTCAGGACCATTGGGGTCCCGGCGAGATCGTGCTCGAGCTGTTCGAGAAGCTCGTGGAGCACACGCTGATCCAGCCGACGTTCGTCTGCGACTACCCCGAGTCCGTACGCCCGCTGGCCAAGAAGCACCGCACTCAGCCGGGTCTCGTCGAGGCTTGGGACCTGGTCATCAACGGCGTCGAGCTGGCTCCCGCCTACTCCGAGCTGAACGATCCGGTCATCCAGCGCGAACGGCTCGAGGAGCAGTCACGGCTCGCCGCGGCTGGCGATCCCGAGGCGATGGACATCGACGAGGACTTCCTCCGGGCTCTCGAGTTCGGCATGCCACCCGCCGGCGGCATGGGTCTCGGCGTCGACCGGCTCGTGATGCTGCTGCTCGGAATCGGCATCCGAGAAGCCATCCTGTTCCCACTCAGCCGCGCCGAGTAGCCATTCCGCCGACAGCGAACGCCGGAACACCGGCCTCGTGGTGACGGTTGAGTTACACATATGGACATTCGGCTCGCCGTTTCCCATACCCGACTAAACTGAACTGATAGTCCAGCAGAGGGGGACGCCCAATGTTCGAAAGATTTACTGACCGTGCTCGTCGCGTGGTCGTGCTTGCCCA
>JAKFCR010000131.1:0-8445 GCA_036676545.1 Aeromicrobium sp.
GTTCCTTGCTCATCTGGTTCCCTTGCAGCTCGACCGTCGGACGAGCGTCACTCTACCGCCCAGATTCCGTCACTGTGTTGCCCTCGGGTGGGCAGATGCATAAATCTCCCGCAGTTTCTCCACCGTGACCAGTGTGTAGATCTGTGTTGTCGTCACCGAGGCATGTCCGAGAAGCTCCTGCACCACACGTACGTCGGCCCCGCCGTCGAGGAGATGCGTGGCAAATGAGTGCCGCAAAGTGTGCGGAGACACGTCCACCGTGATCCCCGCACGCTTGGCGGCCTTCGTGAGGACGGTCCACGCGCTCTGACGAGACAGGCGTCCACCACGGGCGTTGAGGAACACCGCGGGCGAGTTCTGCCGCGCCGACACCAGCGCTGGACGGGAAGATGTCAGGTAGTCGGTGAGGGACGCGAGAGCGAACGATCCGACCGGAAGGATCCGCTGCTTGCCGCCCTTGCCACGCAGGAGAACGGTCGAGTCCTCAAGATCCAGATCGTCAAGATCAATTCCGACGGCCTCGGAGATGCGCGCGCCAGTGCCGTACAGCACCTCGAGCAGCGCACGATCGCGAGACGACAGCGTCGTGCCCGGTGCTCCGGCGGCTTCGAGGATCGCCTCGATGTCACTCAGCGGCAGGGCCTTGGGCAGCCGCGCCGCCGGCCGGGGCGGCTTCACTGCGGCCGTCACGTCACTCGTCACGAGTTGTTCTCGAACCATGAAGCGGTGCAGCCCGCGCGCCGACACGATCGTGCGCGCAGCGCTGGCGGTCCCGAGTGCCGAATGCTCGTCATCGCCCGTACGCAATGAGCCCAGGAACGCTGCGATGTGGTTCTCGGTGATCCCCGCGGGTTCCGTCAGGCCCTCCGAGTTCAAGAAGTCGACGTATCGCCGCAGGTCACGGCGGTAAGAGCGGATCGTGTTGTCGGCCAGCCCGCGCTCGACGCTGAGGTGACTCAGGTAGTCCTGCACCACCCGCTCCATGTTCATGCGGAGCGCAGCACCTGCGCAGCAAGGATCGCGGCCACTGTCAGGGAATCACTGATTCGGCCGGCGAGCACGGCCGAGACGGCTTCGTCGAACGGCAGCCACCACTGGACCATGTCCGCCTCTTCGGCGAGGCGCGCAGTGCGATCGGCTTCGGGTACGGGGCTGAGGTCCGTGGCGGTGAAGACCTGCCACGACTCGGTCGAGTAGCCCGGAGTCGCCACCAGCTTGAGCTGCGGCTCCCAATGACCTGCGATCAGGTCGGCCTCTTCGGCGAGCTCGCGGATCGACGCGTCGAGTGCGGACTCCCCCGGTACGTCGAGAGTTCCGGCTGGGATCTCAAGGAGTCGGCGGCGTACGGGATGGCGGTATTGCTCGACAAGCAGCAGACGATCCTCGTCGTCGAGCGCAAGGATGCCGATCGCATTGTTGGGACTCACCACCGCCCGCGTGTGCTCTTCACCGTCGGGGTCAACGATCGTGTCGATGCCAAGGCTGACATACGGGCTTTCGTACTTCGGCTCGCTCGAAGTGACCGGCCACGACGCCTCGGAGTCGCTCAGGATGCTGCCGGCAAGCTGTCCCGGCAGATGTGGGTGGTCCGTCATACGGGCTGCTGCTCTTCGACCGGCAGGCGCGTCTCGAGCTGGCGCACGAGTGCCGCGCCAATCAAGCCAGCGAACAACGGATGTGCCTTGGTCGGACGCGAGCGGAGCTCGGGGTGCGCCTGGGTCGACACGTAGTACGGGTGCACCTCACGCGGCAGCTCGACGAACTCGACCAGAGTCGAGTCAGGCGATGTACCGCTGAAGACAAGTCCGGCCTTCTCCAGCTGCTCACGGTAGGAGTTGTTGACCTCGTAACGGTGACGGTGACGCTCTTCGACCTTGACGGCGCCGTAGGCCTCGGCAATCACGCTGCCAGCCTTGAGCGTCGCGGGATACAGGCCCAGCCGCATTGTGCCGCCGAGGTCGCCCTCACCGTCCACGATCGCCAGCTGCTCAGCCATCGTCGCGATGACCGGATGTGGCGCGCCTGGATCGAACTCCGACGAGCTCGCACCCTCGATGCCGGCAACATTGCGGGCGAACTCGATGACCATGCACTGCAAACCAAGGCACAGGCCAAGGACCGGGATACCACGCTCGCGGGCGTACTTGAGCGCTCCGAGCTTGCCTTCGATACCGCGAATCCCGAACCCACCGGGCACGCAGATCCCGTCGACGTCACCGAGATGCTGTGCGGCTCCCGCTTCGGTCTCGCAGTCATCTGACGGCACCCAGCGGATCTTGACGCGGGCGTCGTGGGCGAATCCGCCGGCGCGCAGCGCCTCGGCCACCGAGAGGTAGGCGTCGGGCAGATCGATGTACTTGCCGACCAGCGCGATCGTCAGCTCCTCAGCTGGCTCATGCACCCGGCGGAGAAGTTCGTCCCATTGCGTCCAGTCAACATCGCGGAACGGCAGGTCGAGGCGGCGCACGACGTATGCGTCGAGGCCCTGACTGTGCAGCACCTTCGGGATGTCATAGATCGATGGCGCATCGGCCGCCGTGATCACGGCTTCCTGGTCGACATCGCACATCAGCGAGATCTTGCGCTTCATGCTCTCGGGGATGTCGCGGTCCGCGCGGCAGACGATCGCATCGGGCTGGATGCCGATCGAGCGGAGCGCAGCGACGGAGTGCTGGGTCGGCTTGGTCTTCAGCTCACCGGACGGGCCGATGTAGGGAACGAGCGAGATGTGCAGGAAGAACACATTGCCTCGGCCGACGTCGTGGCGCACCTGACGCGCAGCTTCGAGGAACGGGAGCGACTCGATGTCGCCGACGGTGCCACCGATCTCGGTGATGACGACGTCGACATCGGGGCCGGCCATCGCACGGATGCGCGATTTGATCTCGTTCGTGATGTGCGGGATGACCTGCACGGTGTCACCGAGGTAGTCGCCGCGCCGCTCCTTGGCGATGACCTCGGAGTAGACCTGCCCGGTGGTGACATTCGCCATTCCGGCCAGGTCAACGTCGAGGAAGCGTTCGTAGTGCCCAATGTCGAGGTCCGTCTCGGCGCCGTCGTCAGTCACGAAGACCTCACCGTGCTGGAACGGGTTCATCGTCCCCGGGTCCACGTTGAGATAGGGGTCGAGCTTCTGCATCGTCACGCGGAGACCGCGCGACTTGAGAAGTCGCCCAAGGCTTGAGGCGGTGAGACCCTTGCCGAGCGAAGATGCGACTCCGCCGGTCACAAATACGTGTTTGGTAACCGCGCTACCTGCCAAGGTGACTCCCGTGGTCGAAAACCGATGTCGAGCGCTCGCGATGCTTGGAAAAGCATCAGGCCTCCACGGGATTCCAGCCTACCAAGAAGAACGCTGTGTTGGTTACCAACGAGCGTGTCGGCTGGCCCACATCAAATACTTAGTTGGGCAATCCGCCGTCGGCGCTGCGTGACGTGCCCCACGAGCCGCTGAGGCCGGTCGCTTCCTTGGCTGCGGCAAGGATGGTGACGACTCGACCAGTGGCGATGTCCGTGACATCGACCGTCGAGACATTGCTCGTCGCGTCACTGTCGCGCACCGCCTTGACGATTCCGCCGTCGGTGCTCGCCGAGGACGGACCGGCTACCACGACACCCTTGCCGCTGGCATCGAGCGCGGCAGCCATGGCGGCCACCACACTCCCCTGGTCTCCTGAGTTGGCTGCCTTCGGGCTCGTCAGGATCACAGCGAGCGTCGCCCGCTTGGTAGGCGTGGACGTCAGAGTGATCAGTTCGCCCTCCACAAATGCCGACTGGATCGTGGATGCGGCGGGATCAACTGCAGAAGTCTTGTTCGCCAAGATCGCTCGACCCAAGGCGGCGCCGATTCGGCCGTAACTGTCGCCAGCAGCAGAAACTCCCGGAACATCGGCCGCCGCCTGCTGTGCGACACCCTCAGCGAACTGCCGGTTGGACGAGCTGAGCAGCTTGGACGTCAGCTCGACCTGACCAGTCACCTCAGCATCCGCCTGCTGAAGCAGCGTCGAGATGCTCTTGGCCTCAGCCGCACTTGCGCCGGGCATCGTGATCACCACGACGGACTGACCCTTCAGCGCTCCCTTGAACAACGGAAGGGACGTACGAGCCGCGTAGGCCGATTCGAACGACGTCACGGCGGGATCTACCGATGCCGTCGTCGGTGAATCGTCACCGTCCAAAGACGATCCAGCATCATCCAGCGGGCCGGACCCGAGCGCAATGCCCGCTGCCAGCGCCAGCAGAATCGCCGCGATCGAGACGAGGTGATAGCGGAAGTTGATCACGAGACAAGTCCTTTGATCCAGTTGCCGAGGTCGCCGAGCTGTGACCCGATCGAGTCAAACCAGTCCTGGCCGACCGGAGTCACGCCGATCGCCGTCAGGACGGCGGCCGCTCCGGCGAACAGGAGGAGATAGATGGGCCACAACGGCATACGGTCGCTGCTGAAGTGGTGAACGGCCTTGGCGTCGACGATCTTCGACCCGGCTCGTAGCCGTGAGACGAACATCCGGGCGGCCTCGGTCGGGGCTCGATCCAGGAACTGTGAGAGATCAGCCGGTGCACCCACATGGATGATCACGGACGCCTCGTTGGTGTCGGCCAGCAGGATGGCGAGGTCGTCATCAGCTCCGGTCGAGACGAAGGTCGCGACCTGCTTGCCATGTTTCTCGAGGCGTTCGGGCATCTCGACGCGCCCTGATGCCGTGGTCACGACCACTTCGCCGGCGGCTCGGATTGCCCGGTCCGACAGATTGTCCAAGGCGCCGATCACGATCTTGGGCGTGTAGCCCGAGTCAAGGAGCAGGTCTGCGCCGGCTCCGGCACCGATCAGGACCGGATCACTGTCCCGGATGTAGCGGCGCAGACCGCGGAGGTCTGCAATGTCGTCGTGTCCTCGGGACACGACAACCACTGGTCGCAACCGAAGCCTGGTGCGAAGACGAGGAATCCGAGCACCACCGATGAGCATCGCGTGCTCACGCTGGATGTGGTCGGAGGCATTGGCCGCCAACGAGTCGAGCTTCGTGGCTAGACCGGATTCGGCGGACGCGAGGTCGGTGCTTGTGCGCTGTTGGTCAAGCTCCGCGCCGGAAGCGACAAGGATCTCGTCCTTGAAGATCTTGCCTGCCTCGATACGAACGGTGTCGCCGGTCTTGAGACGCAGGCTGAGGTCGATCTGGGACACGTCTACCAGCGTGATTCCCGCATGCGCGAGCATCTGCGGTCCGACGTTCGGTATGCGCCCTGAGCTGGACCGGGAGGTGTTGATGACGGCTCTTACGCGCCTGTCAATCAACACTTCAGCCTGCTGACTGTCGAGGTCAGGATGGTCGACCACGGCGATGTCGCCTTCACGGAGCGCTGCCAGCTCTTTGTCACGTCGGGCGAACCGCACGGTGCCCACTATCCCCCTCGCCTCGGGCGGCAGGGGCGTCTTGCGGTTGCGGATGGCCATCGCGACCATGTTGTCATGGACCTCAGGTGATGATCGGGAGGCGCGACGGCGGCGTGTGGTCGCCAGAAATGCTTAGGAGCGGGCCAGCTCGAGCAGCTCGCGGGCGTGTGCCTGTGCTGCTGCGGAGTCCTCCTGGCCCGCCAACATACGGGCGAGCTCGTCAACTCGGTTGTCCTCGCCGAGCTCCACCACCGAACTGCTGGTGATGGTTCCGTCGTCGTCCTTGGTCACCACGAAGTGATGGTGCGCGAATGCGGCGACCTGCGGCAGGTGCGTCACCGCGATGACCTGGGCGTGCTCGGCGAGTCTTGCCAGGCGGCGTCCAACCTCAACTGCCGCCTTGCCGCCAATTCCGGCGTCAACCTCATCGAAGACAAGCGTTGGCACGGTCGTTCGATCAGCCAGCACGACTTCGAGTGCCAACATCAGGCGCGACAGCTCGCCGCCACTTGCTCCCTTGTGCAGCGGCCGCAGGCCGGTGCCGCTGTTGGCAGCAAACTGAAACTCGACCTCATCGATGCCATGAGCCCCTGGGACTGCATCTTCCGCAGCGGTTACTTGTACAACCAGTCGAGCTGCTGGCATCGAGAGCTGTGCGATTTCTGTGTCGACCAGAGCTGACAGCCGCTGAGCTGCTTCGATGCGGAGATCCGAAATGACCCGGGCCAGCCGCATGGTCTCTGGGACGAGCTGGGTCTGTTCGGCTTCGAGCTCCTCGATCGACGCGTCATCGTGGCTGAGCTCATTGAGTCTCGCTGTGCTCTTCTCGGCCCACGCCATCACGTCGTCGAGCGTTGGTCCATACTTGCGCTGCAGACCCGAGAGCGCTGCACGCCTCTCTTGAATCGTGGCAAGCCGCTCCGGGTCGAGCTCAACTCCCCCGGAGTAGGCCGCGAGCTCGGTAGCCACTTCGTCGAGCAGGATGCCGAGCTCATGGACCCGCTCTCCCAGAGCGTCCAGCGATGGATCGTGCCCGGCGGATTCGCGCAGGGCCGTTGTCGCCTCGGCGATCTTGGTCCGTGCAGCCTGGAGATCGCCGTCACCCGCGAGGGCACGTTGTGCCTGATCGGCCGCCCGTGCCAAGGACTCAGAATGCGCCAACCGGCTCTCATCGGCCTTGAGGGTCTCGTCCTCGCGTGGTTCGGGAGCCACCTGCTCGATCTCGTCGAGTCCGTATCGGAGCACATCCAGCTCGCGCGCCCGCTCCTGCGCATGCGTGCGCAACTCGTTGAGGGTTCGCTCGACGATCCGCCACCGACGGTAGACCGGCTCGTACGCCTCGGCCGCAGCGGTGAATTCAGCACCGGCAAAGCGGTCGAGTGCTGAGCGTTGCTCCGTCGAACGCAACAGGCGGTGCTGATCGGACTGTCCGTGTACGGCGACGAGCTCGTCGGTGACCTCGGCCAGCAGCGCCGCCGGAACTGTCGCACCACCGGCGAGTGCACGTGACCGGCCTTGGGCTGACAAGACACGCCCCAGGATCACGACGTCGTCATCGATCCGACCGCCAGCTTCTTCGACTGCCGCAACGGCGGCGGCCCCAGCGGGCACGCCGATGCTGGCCTCGACACGGGCCTGCTCGGCGCCTTGTCGTACGAGGCCCAGGTCAGCGCGATCGCCGCGCAGGAGGCCCAGCGCCGTGACGACCATGGTCTTGCCTGCGCCGGTTTCGCCGGTGATCACAGTGAATCCTGAGGACAGCTCGAGCTCAGCGGAGTCGATGACGCCCAGCGAGGAGAGTCGCAGGTGTTGCCACATCAGCTCTCACCGCGCTGACGTCGTTCAGCTGCTCCGCGCCAGCCGTTGATGGGGAGATCGAACTTGCGCACGAGGCGATCTGCGAATGATGCCGGCTGGAGCCGTGCCAGTCGTACGGGTGTCGCACCCTTGCGAACTTCAACTCGTGCGCCGAACGGCAAGTCAGCGGCACGGCGTCCGTCGCACCACAAGACGCCCGTCGACTGCTCGCCGACGATCTCGATCGCCAGCGTCGAATCGGGCGACACCACGAGGGGCCGCGCGAAGAGGGCGTGAGCGCTGATCGGAACCATCAGCAAAGCCGAAACCTCGGGCCAGACAATGGGTCCGCCCGCACTGAAGTTGTAGGCGGTCGAGCCAGTTGGTGTCGCACAGACGACCCCGTCGCAACCCCAGCGGGACACCGGCCGGCCATCGATCTCGACGACGATCTCAAGCATGCGCTCGCGGGCGGCCTTTTCGACTGACGCCTCATTGAGCGCCCAGTTGGTTGCGACGACCTCACCGCCGACCGTGACTGCGACATCGACCGTGAGGCGCTCCTCGACGGTGAAGCTGCGATCGACCACTCCGCGTACGACATCGTGCAGGTCTTCGGCATCGGCCTCAGCCAGGAATCCGACGTGTCCAAGGTTGACGCCAAGCACCGGCGTATCGGTGCCTCGGCACAGCTCAGCAGCGCGCAGGATCGTGCCGTCGCCACCGAAGACGACCGCGAGCTCGCATCCCTGTGCCGCTCCGGGCGCAGCGGCGACGACATCCGTCGCCTCGAGACCGGCGGCCCTCAACTGATCGACCTCCGTGTCGAGGATGCGCACATCCAGACCTTCGGCGCGCAGCTCAACAGCGAAAGCCGCAGCAATCTTCGTTGCCTCGTCGCGGGCCACATGGACCGCGAGCAGGATCGTCCTCATGATGGCGTCCTCGAGGTATCGAGCGGGCCCGCGGCAACCACGTCGTGTGCCGCGTCAATCCTGGGAGGTTCGGCGTCGGTGCGCAGCCAGCAGAAGTATTCGACATTGCCGGCGGGACCCGGCAGCGGACTCGGCGCCAGTGCGCGTGTCCCCCATCCGAGCTCGGACGCCGAGAGGCACACGCGGTGGACAGCGTCGGCATGCAGAAGCGGATCGCGGACCACGCCGTTCTTGCCAAGGTTGGCTTTGCCGACCTCGAACTGCGGCTTGATCATCAGCACGATGTCGCCTCCGTCCTCGCACACCCGCGTCAATGCC
>JAKFCR010000132.1:0-3593 GCA_036676545.1 Aeromicrobium sp.
GCGCAGTACACGGGCGGCACCTGCGCAGACAACGCCGCCGGGCGACTGCGGGGCACCGACCCCAACCGCAACTACGGCGGACTGTGGGGCGGCGCAGGCGCCAGTACGATCTGGTCCAACGACACGTTCCGCGGCGATGAGCCGTTCTCGGAGCCGGAGATTCAGAACATCCGCGAGCTGCAGAGCACGCGGTCCATCACGAACCTGATCACCAACCACACGTTCTCGAACCTGATCCTGCGACCGCCGGGTGTCGCCGCCATGGGACCCCCGCTCGAGGAGAAGCTCATCAAGGAGCTCGGGGCGGACATGGCCAGCCACAACGGCTACGCCAACATCCCGGGCTACGGACTCTACGACACGACGGGTGGCACCGAGGACTGGACGTTCTGGACCGCCGGCTCGCTCGGCTACACGTTCGAGATCGGGCCCGACGAGTTCCACCCGCCGTACAACAACGGCGTCGTCGACGAGTACCTCGGCCGCGGCCAGTCCGCTGGCGCGGGCAAGGGCGGCAACCGCGAGGCGTACTACGAGATGCTCGAGGCAACAAAGCAGGAGGACATGCACTCGATCATCGAGGGCTCGGCTCCGGAAGGCTCGACGCTGACGATCTCCAAGACAGTGTCCACCGAGACCTCGCCGATCTGGAACGACGAATACGGGGCGGACATCGGCCCTGCCCAGACGTTCGATGACACGCTTGAGTACTCGATGGTCACCGATGGCCCCTCGTTCGAGTGGAACGTCAACCCGTCCACGCGCCCGATCGTCGCCGGACGCGACGGGCGTGATGCTGAGGGCCCGCCGCAGGAAGCGATCACGCTGACCAACCCTGACGGACAGCCGGGCGAGAACACCGGCGACCCGCTCGCGGGAGCGCACGAAGAGATCGAGTTCGACGTCGGGGGCCTGCCGGACGTCGACAATGGCCGCTTCACGGTTCACATCGACTGGACTGACGCCAACACCGACTGGGATCTCTACATCTACGACGCGGAGGGCAACGTCGTATCGCAGTCCGCGTCGTTCGGCGACAACACCGAGGATGCCGTGATGTTCGACCCGCCAGCGGGAACGTACAAGGCCGTGATCGTCAACTACGACCAGGTCGACGGGCAGGCGTACGACGACTGGGCCAACGGAAGCGTGACGTTCCTGAGCCCGGTCCCTCGAACCGAGTCCGGAATCACGGAAGCGTGGACGTTCACGTGCGATCCTCCGTCCGACCCGGCGAGCTCGCCGATCGAGGTCACCGTCGAGCGTGGCGGTCGCGTCGACCTCGAAGACGCCTGCGACTGACCGTGAGGTTGGCGCCAGGCACAGCAGCTGGCGCCAACTGCGGGAGGCGGACTACTTCAGAGGCCTTGGCAAATGTGGTTCGGCGGTCGCATCATGAACTGAGTCCCTGGATCGAACGCGCCGTCACGCGCGCCGCAACCAAGGAATCAGGAGCAATCATGGCCTCCGACACGCACAGCATTGAGAACCCGCACGAAACCCGCCCGTTCAAGGATCACGGACACATGGACGTCGTCACGATCGGCGACTTCACCCTGGGTCGCGCAGTCTTCGAGCCGGGTTGGCGCTGGTCCGAGGACGTCAAGCCGATTGCCGGCACCGACTCCTGCCAGACCCATCACAAGGGATTTTGCGTCTCAGGTCAGATGACCGTCCGGCATGACGACGGGAGTGAGCTCAACGTCGGTCCCGGCGATGTGGTGGTCATCCAGCCTGGGCACGACGCGTGGACCGTAGGCGACGAAGCCTGCGTCATGCTCGACACCGGCGTCGCCGCGTACGCCAAACCCGCGTGAGGTGAGCAACTAGGGGTTGCCAGCGCTAGGTGTCACCACGGCGATCAGTCGATCGTAGTATGTATGCTACGTTTCGTTCCATGACTTCTGATCGAAACGGGTCACATCCAGTGATCACCGTTGAGGACCTGCGCATGAGCTACGGCGACCATGTCGTGCTCGACGGCGTCTCGTTCGACGCCCACCCCGGCGAAGTCCTCGCACTGCTTGGTCCCAACGGTGCTGGCAAGAGCACGACGATCGAGATCCTCGAGGGTTTCCGCAATCGATCCGACGGCGTGGTCACGGTTCTCGGCCTAGACCCGGCAGAGGGTGACGAGACCTGGCGAGCACGGCTCGGCATCGTCCAGCAGTCATGGCGTGATCACGGGCGGTGGGGAGTCCGCCAGCTGCTCACGCACCTCGGTGCGTACTACGAACCCTTCTCCACGCCTTCCCGGCAGCGCCCCATGGACGTCGACCAGCTGCTCGCGACCGTCGGCCTCACCGAGCACGCCCATCAGAAGGCTGGGTCGCTGTCAGGTGGTCAGCGTCGCCGCCTCGACGTCGCGATCGGCATCGTGGGCAAGCCCGACCTGCTCTTCCTTGACGAGCCCACCACGGGCTTCGACCCGCAAGCCCGGCGCGACTTCCACGATGTGGTGCACCGGCTCGCCGATCTCGAGGGCACCACGATTCTGCTCACGACCCACGATCTGGATGAGGCCGAGAAGCTCGCCGACCGCATCATGATCCTGGCCGGTGGACAGATCGTCGCCAACGGCAGCGCCGCTGAGCTCTCCCGCGAGGTCGAGGGACGCACAGAGGTGAGATGGAGCCGGAACGGCGAGCACTTCGTACACGCCGCCGACGACGCCACCCGCTTCGTACGCGAGCTCTTCGAGCAGCACGGCGACGCCGTCGGCGACCTCGAGGTTCGCCGCAGCACCCTGGAGGACAGCTACATGACCTTGGTCCATCGTTTCGAGACCGACCCCACCGCCGAAGTGCAGCCTT
The DNA here is from genome assembly GCA_036676545.1 of Aeromicrobium sp. Taxonomy (GTDB): domain Bacteria; phylum Actinomycetota; class Actinomycetes; order Propionibacteriales; family Nocardioidaceae; genus Aeromicrobium. The sequence continues at coordinate 2,814 of JAKFCR010000132.1, forward strand.
TGGAGGTCGTGCGATGAGCGGCACCATGAGCCTTGGCCCCGCGAACCCGATCCTCCACGCAGCGCGCCTCGGCATGCGGCGCGGCGGTATCGAGATGATGCACAGCCTGACCAATCGGGCCGACCAGATCTGGATCGTCGTGATGAACGGCATCTTCATCGGGGTCCTCGTGCTGCAGCGCAACTCCGACCTCGGGGGCACGAGCTACTCACTCGCGGTCGCGACGCTGCCCGGGCTCATCGGCATGAACGTCGTCATGGGCGGATGGATGGGTACCGCGCAGATGCTCGCCGTCGAGCGAGAGGACGGCACGCTCCTTCGAGCCAAGTCGACACCGCACGGGATGCTCGCCTACCTCGTCGCGCGCGTCACCCTGGCTGTGCTCAACACAGCACTCGGCCTGGTGGTCTTCCTTGTCGCTGGCTTGTTCCTGCTGCCCGGTCTCACCGACGTACCGCTCACGGGTTGGCTCATGCTGCTCGCCGTGTTCTTGCTCGGCATGCTTGCCACAATGCCCTGGGGCGCAGTTGTCGGCGCCTCCGTGAAGTCGGCCGGAGCAGGATTCGGGCTGACCTTCTTGCCGATGATCGTGCTGATCGCGATCTCGGGCATCTTCTACCCGATCACCGGCATGCCTGACTGGCTGCACCCGGTCGCGCAGGCCTTCCCGGTCTACTGGCTGGGCGCAGGCATGCGTGACGCCCTGCTTCCCGAGGCCGCAGCCGCGGCCGAGCTGGGCGGGCAGTTCCACACGCTGACGACGTTCGGTGTGCTCGGCGC